>CAIJOU010000408.1 GCA_903822375.1 Candidatus Hydrogenedentota bacterium | reverse complement strand
CGCCGGCGTATGCCGAAAAGAACAAGGACAAGGACAAGCCCGCCGCTTCGGCGTCCGCGCCGACCGCCGCCCCGGCGTCCGCACCCGCCTCGGGTGAGGCCGGTTACCGCATCGCCGTGGTCGACATGGGCGTGCTCATGCAGAAATACAGCAAGCGCGAGCAGAAATACAAAGAGCTTCAGTCCGAGGTGGACAAGCTGCAGGCCGAGATCGATGTCAAGCAGAAGGGCATCGAGGCCGCGCGTTCGGATTATGAAAAGAACCGCGACAAGATGACCGACGATCAGCGCTCGGCCACCAAACTCCAGATCGAAAACGACATTGCCTCCTACAAGAGCGAGCTGGAGAAGCGCCAGCGCATGATTGACACCAACGAAGAGAAGGTGCTCAAGGAGGTCGTGGACGACATTCAGAAGGCCATCGCCCAGGTCGCGGAAAAGGAAGGCTATCACCTCGTCCTCAACTCGGGCGGCGGGCCGCGCGCCAGCGTGCTGTACAGCAGCGCCACCATCGACATCACCACGACCGTGCTGGGAATGTTGAACAAGTAGGCCCCTGCGGGGGGGCGGCGACGTCCCCCGCAAGCCAGTCACACGATGGGTATGACCGTCGGTGAAATAGCCCGCCTTCTGGGCGGTACCGTTCAGGGTGATCCCGCGACAGAAATCACGGGCGTTAATGGCCTGCAAGAGGCGGGGCCGGGCGACCTGTGCTTTGTGCGCAACGACCAGTACCTCCCCCTGATCTACGAGACAAACGCCGCGGCCGCGCTTATCCCCAAACCGGTTGATCCCCTGCCGTTGCCGGCCGCCATTGTGGTGGCCGAGCCCGAGCAGGCCTTTGTGCGGGTCCTCCATCTCTTTGCCGCCGAGCGGTCCCCCCGTCCCGCACCCGGTGTCCACGAGCGGGCGTTTGTGTCCCCGGGCGCGGTTTTGGGCGCAAATGTGTCCATTGGTCCCGGCGTCTGTGTCGAGGAGGGCGCGGTCTTGGGCGACGGCGTTGTGCTGTATGCCGGCGCGTACATCGGCCGGGGCAGCCACATCGGCCCGGACACATTGGTTTATCCAAATGCGGTTATTCGCGAGGGGGTCCGGGTGGGCGCGCGCTGCGTGCTGCATGCGGGCGTGTGCATTGGCAGCGACGGCTTTGGCTTTGTGCCCATGGGCGGCGTGTGGATGAAGATCCCCCAGGTGGGCACGGTCGAGATCGGCGACGACGTCGAAATTGGCAGCAACACGGCGGTGGACCGGGCAACTTTTGGTGTGACCACCATTGCGAACGGTGTTAAAATTGACAATCTGGTCCAAATAGGCCACAATGTGCAGATCGGCGAGCATACGGTCATCGCCGGAATGGCGGGTGTGGCCGGGAGCACGGTGATCGGCAGCCAGGTGCGCATTGGCGCGTCGGCGGGCATCAACGGCCACATTACCATTGGAGACGGAGCAAGTATCGGTGCCAGAAGCGGCGTCACGCGTTCCGTGGCGCCGGGCCAGGTGGTCTCCGGATATCCGGCAATGGACCATGCACAGCAACGGCGCGTCTTGGTCGTGCAGGCCCAGTTGCCCGAACTCGCGAAGCGGGTGAGGTCGCTGGAAGCACGGCTGGCCGCGCTGGAAGACAAAAAAGAATTATGAAACAACGGACCATCGCTGAACCGGCTTCCTACTCCGGTGTCGGCCTGCACACGGGAAGCCTGACCACGGTCACCTTCAAGCCCGCGCCGCCTGACAGCGGCATCGTGTTCGTGCGCACCGATTTGGAGGACCGTCCGGTCATTCCCGCCACCCTCGACCACGTGGTCGACGTGTCCCGCGGCACCACCATAGGCATCGGTGCGGCAACGGTGCACACCATCGAGCACGCGATGGCGGCCTTTGTCGGCATGGGTATTGACAACGTTGTGGTCGAGGTGGACGCCGACGAGATTCCCAACGGCGACGGCAGCGCGATGCCCGCGCTGAACACCATCCTCAAGGTGGGCGTGCTCGAACAGGACCGCGACAAGCTCTTCATCACCGTGGACCACCCGGTCTACTACCGCAAAGACGATGTGACCCTCAGCATTCTCCCCTCGGACGAGCTGCGCGTCACCATGACCATCGCCTACGACCACAAGGCAATCGGCACCCAGTACGCCTCCTTCGTCATCAACGAGGATACGTTCCGGAACGAGATCGCCCCGGCCCGCACCTTCTGCTTCCTGCGCGAGGTGAAGATGCTGCAGGAGGCCGGCCTGATCCAGGGCGGCAGCCTCGAATCGGCCGTGGTTATCGGCGACGACGGCATTCTCAACGATGAACTGCACTTCCCGGACGAGTTCGTCCGGCACAAGATCCTCGACCTGCTCGGCGACACCTACCTGCTCGGCCGCCCGCTCAAGGGCCACATCATCGGCGTGAAGTGCGGCCACGAAAAGAACGTCATGTTCTCCAAGCAGATCAAGAAGGTCTACATGAGCGGCCGCCCCGAAGCCGGACTGCTGGACTACAAGGTCACCCCGCGCCGCGGCGCGCCCGCGCTCGACGTCAACAAGATCATGAAGATCCTGCCCCACCGCTACCCCTTCCTGCTGGTGGACCGCATTCTCTCCTTTGAGCCCATGAAGAGCGTGGTGGGCATCAAGAACGTCACCGTCAACGAGCCCTTTTTCCAGGGCCACTGGCCCGACGTCCCCGTCATGCCCGGCGTGCTCATCATCGAGGCCATGGCCCAGGTAAGCTCCGTCCTCATCTTCGGCGAAAACGGCGAGCCCAACGGACAACTCGCCTTCTTCACCGGCATCGAAAAGGCCCGGTTCCGCCACACCGTCGTGCCCGGCGACCAGTTGGTCATCAAGGCCGAAATGGTCCACTTCCGCCACAACGCCTGCAAGATAAAGGCCACCGCCCTCGTCGACGACGTCGTCGCCGCCGAGGCTGTCATGAGCTTCGGCCTCATGCAGATCGAGGAATAGTCCGCCCAGCGCGGGTCACGGTCAGCTCTGCGGCGCTTATTGGCTCAGTTCGTATTCGCCGGGTGTCATCAGCCAGCCTGATTTCTGGAGAGGCACGGCCTTGTGAACGGTCGTCCAAACCGCCTTTGCCTTTTCCCACCCCTTCATCTTCATCCGGAACGGATGTTCCCGCTCCACCAGTTTTGTCAGCGGTGCTTCCGGCGTGCCGGTAAGGTCTTCGCGCAGGCGGTCCACATCGGCGTATATGGTGAGTTTGCCCTTGTCACCGTTGAACTCCAGGAACACGACACCCGTGCCGTCGTAATCGAAGTAGGGGCATGAGCCGACGGAGACGATCTTCTTCGGGCTTTCGGGAATCTCCAGCGGATGCCAGTCGGTGGGGCGTGCCTGCATGTAGCAGTCGGGCGCACAGAGCAGTGCTGCGTTCTTGCCAAAGCTGAACGCGCCGGGCGGACAGACGACGTCGTCGGGCGGCAGTTCCATGCGCGCGCCGCGCGGGAGACGGCGAAACAGTTCTCCCGCGATCATGTGGCTGACGGCGCGCTCGGGGGTGTGGCGCAGGTTGAGGTAATGCTGGGGCCAGTCGGGATTCCACGCGGCCACGGCGCGCGCGTCGTACTGGAACTGGCTCGCCGCCTGCACGCCCAGTCCGCGGAACTGCCGCGCGAGCGCGGGGTAGGTGCTGATCTGGTGCAGGCTGCCGGCCGCATCGAACTCGTAGACCAGCCGCGCCTTCGCGGCGAGGCACTGTTCCACGTCCCAGTCCTTCGTCTCGGCGAGGATGTTCTTCGCGTCGTTGACCGGTGTGGCGGGCAGCGCGCCGGGGTAGTTGCCGATGGTGAAGGCCTCGGCGCGGCTGTCGGCGATGGCGCGCACGATGTCGGGATAACTGGACCACCAGGTGCGGAAATAGGCGACGGGTTGTCTCGCGCCCGTGTCGCGCATGGCGGCAACCATCGTGTCGATGTAGCGGCGCATCGTGTCATAGCGGAACCACGCGTACATCTCGCCCGTGCGCCAGGCCGGGTCGGGCGCAAAGCGCTCCCATGCCGCGCGCGCGCCGTCGAGGCCGCGCAGGTTGCTCTCGCGGTCTTCGCCGTAGGCGTTGCCCGGGTCGCGCTTGCGCAGCTGTTCCAGCGTCCAGTAGTCGGGCTCGTTGATGATCTCGAACAGCGCAAGGCACGGCTCGTCCGCGAGGCGGTTGCCGGTGTGCGGGTTCTTGTGTGCAAGGAACTGGCGTAGATAGTTGGCCTGCGCGGGCCAGCGTTCGGGCCAAAGGCCCATGGACTGCTTGGGCGTTGTCAGCGAGAACGCGCCGGGCTGCTGGCCGGGGCTGGCCCACCACGCGATGGGTGTGAGCATGAGATAGATGCCCCGTTTGTCGCACTCGGCCACGATGCGGTCCAGCAGGTCGAGATGATCGTTGGGCACAAGGTTGCCGTTACCGTCCGAGATCTCGCGGTCAAACACATGGATGCGTACGATGTCGATGTTCATGCGTTCCAGATCGTCGAAGTCGTCGACAATGGTCCGCTTGTGGTCCACGCCAGCCTTGCGCAGGCTTTCATACTGGCCCCAGCTTTGCGTGTAGTAATTCACGCCCCACAGCGCCGGTTCGCCGCCGTCGGGATAGCGCAGCACACCGCCGTCCACGTGCAGCGGACGTAGCTGCGGCGTCCCCGCCGCAGGCCTTGGCTCGATGGTTCCCGCGGGTGCGCGGTCCGACTCCTTCTGCGTCCGCAAATCGAAATAACGTTCCGGGAGTGCGGCACTGTCGCCCGCCATCAGGAGCACCGGCGTGCGGTAAATGCCGCCGCCCCAGCTCTGATTGTGCACCGCCACATACAACGTGTTCACCTTGCCCCATCGCACCGCCTTCTCAGGGACCGCATATTCGCGCAGCTTGTCCCAGCCTGTCGTGGCGCCGATGCGCTGCCCGTTGAGGAAAGTCACGTCATTGTCGTCGACGGCCGCGATATGCACGCGCAGCGGAGTCTCGCGCAGCCCATCGGGCAGGTCCATGCGCACACGCAGCCAGGTTACGCCGACCTCCTGAATGGTTTCGGGCACCTGCGCGGCTTTCCACACAACATCATCGCCGGGCGGCGCGCCGATGTCCTCGTAGCGCAGGTCCTTGCCGGCGTAATGGGACTCCCAGGGCAGCACCGACAGGTCCATTGCCGCGGGCAGCGGACAGGTTGTTTCCGCCTCGTTTGCCCGCGCGGTCAGCGTGGCCGAGGAAATCTGCGGGTCACGCTCCACGTCGACCATGTACAACGCCGTCGCACTGCCGCCGCCCAAATCGGGCGGCGCCGTCACCCCGGCAATCTTCGCGCTATGCACGGAGAACTCGGGTTGAACACCGGGCTCCGCGCCCGAAACCAGCACCATCACGCGGACCTTGTAGAGGTCGCCGGAAAAGACGGGATAGGCGGATATCGTCGGCACGGCGGACGCGTGAACCGCGGCGCACAACAGTGCAGAAAGCAGCAGGTTTCGGTGCATGGAAATCATCTCCCGGGAGTCTGTGTAAGGCCAAGATCCTTCTCAACTGCGACGGGGCGGGCCGCGTGCAACGCGCGTTTCCTGACATCTGCCTGGTTCCTGTTCCGGCGGAGCCCCCGGGGCTGTGCGGCAATGGGCGCAGACAGATGATGGAGGATGCGAGACGGGCAACTCACCTCTCGGCGCCGGTTGAGAGTAGAATCAGGTTCTGTTGAAAGAAGGCTCCTGTCGAAAAAGGCATGGACCTGGCAGAAAGTACAGCGTACGGCCCGGAAAAAACAACTTCCAAGCGCAACACCGGATCTTTGGGCACCCGCTCAAGAATAAAGACCTTGTGCGCCAGGCGGTCAAAGAGAGGTGATTTGACAAATCCTGATTGCGGCGTGAAAACCAAACTTCTTCTTCCGCTTTGCATCGCGGCCTTCGCGGTGTTCTCGGAATACTCCGGACTCGATGTCGCGATAGCGCGGTGTTTCTATGACGCCCAAACCCACACATGGCCCCTGAAATCAGCCTTCATAACCGGGGGCATCCTGCACACGGGTGGCCAGGATTTCGTTATTGGTGCCATGGCCGCCATATTTGTTGTTCTTGT
>CAIJOU010000407.1 GCA_903822375.1 Candidatus Hydrogenedentota bacterium | reverse complement strand
CCGCAAAGAGCGCGGCGCCCGTCAGAAGCATCTTGAAGACGAACTTCCATCGCGGCCAGGGCAGCATGCGGGCATTGTTCCGCACGGCAAGCACCGTCTCACCGACAGTCTCCAACAGCCAGTAGACACCAAGGAGCAGACCGCCCAGGAAGGTGAGCACCGGCACGCCACCCAGAATACAGAAACCGTAAAACAGCCCCGTCCATGCGGCTGCGGCCGCGCGCCGGAGCAGCCCGCGGCCATGCACCATGGCATGCGCGCACAGCAGCACCCAGGGGAGCCAGCAGGTGCTGTTGAGAAAGATCCAGTGGCCGATGGCACGGGCCACCAGCGCGCCGCTGAACGGAAATGCAAAAGCCGCGAGGAGCGCGGCGGCGTAGGAATATCCGTGCCGCCTCGCCAGCAGCAGCGCGCCGATGCCCGCCACGACGGTCTGCGCCAGAACCATGAGCGCGATACCCGCATGGGTTCGCAGCGGCGTGGGGTGAACGGTCAGCAGGCTGCGGAGCAGGTTCGGCGGATAGAAGACGAAGCTTTGCGGATTGGCCGCATGCGGCTGGCCGCAAAAATAAAGCGGATTCCACAGCGGCAATTCATGGTCTTCATGGATTGCGTGGTCCATGAACGAAAGCACGGGGCCGTAGTAGGACCAACTGTCCGCCATGCCCAGGAACCGCGCATTGTTGGGATTCATGGCCCAGCGAAAGGTGAGCAGCATGGCGCATACAATAAGGACCACGCCGAGCGCGCAGAAAGACAGGTTGAAGCGGGAAGAGTCCTGTTCCGGTTCGGGAGACTCCGGCAGAAGACTGTCCACGGGCGCCTTCACCCCCGAGGGCTGCTTTTCCCGCTTCGTCCGGCTGCGGCTCATGCGGGCCTATCTCCCCATCGCCGCTTCGCGCGCATGAATAAGGTCCGTGAGCCATGCATTCAGGGGACAGGCCACGCCGCACTCGGCGCCCATGCGCACAATCGCCCCGTTCAACGCGTCGATTTCGGTGCGGCGGCGGCGGGCAAAATCCTCGTGCATGCTGGCGTAGTGCGCGGCGGTGGGCGGCACGAGCCGGGCATAGAACAGATCACGGTAGGCATCCGCGCTGGGCGGGTCCAGCAGCACACCGCGACCCCGGCCAACCGCGTAGAGTTCGTCAAATACGGTGTCCATCATGCGGCGCGCCTCGGGAATCTCGGGCAGTTTGCCGTAGGGCGCGTCGAGCAGGGCGGAAAGCGGATTGAGCGCGCAGTTGTAGGCGACCTTGGCCCAAAGCAGCGTTTCCACACGCTCCGAGTACAGTGTGGGCAAACCGGCGGCATCCATCGCGGCGGCGAGTTCGCGCACACGCTCCGCCGGCCCGTCCGGCCGCGGCGCCCCCAGCGCCGTGGGGCTGGCAATAACCGTAACCTTGATTGCGCCCGGTTCGGTGACGCGCACCCCGTAGATGACCCGCGCACCGACAGTGCGCGCCCAGCCAAAGCATGCGGCGACCTGCTCTATGTTGCCCAGGCCGTTCTGGTAGGCGCACACCAGTGTGTTCTCATCGACAGCGGGCGCGACCGCCTCAAGCGCGGCGGCGGTGTCGTAGGATTTTACAGTGATGAACACCACATCATAATCACCCCGGTTCAACCCGTCGGCGCCGGTGCGCACGTCGATGCCCGTGAAACAGTGCTCACCCCATATGCCCGTGACGTGCAGGCCTCGGCTTGCGATGGCCTCCATGTGGGCCGTGCGGCCGACCATCGTGACACGGTGGCCCGCCCCGACCATGAATCCGCCCACGGCCGAACCCATGGAACCCGCACCCAAAATCAGAATACGCACGGTTTTCAGTACCTTTCAAAGACAAGATGTGGAAGAGCCATTCGTGACTGTTTAGCGGACAGGCATGAGCGGGTTGGTTCTGCTCTCTTGCGCTTTCTCCCACTCTTACGCTTGCCCGAGATTAGGGAGAACCACCCATGAACCACAAAGCAAGAGCAAGATTAAGATTAAGATTAAGAGCAAGACGAAAACCCTGCACGCCAGTCGGCTAAAAAGTTACAGCCATTTTACTTGGACGGCATCACCGGAGCCGCCAGCTCGTCGGGGTCGGGCCCGTCCTCAATGTCGTAGTTGAGCGTGCCGCCCGTCTCCGTGGCCGCGTGTTCCGGTTCCACATTGAAATCTCCGTGTTCGATGAACCGGATGGCCAGCTGCGCGACTTGGCGGCTGTTCATGATGAAGGTGTGGGCCTGGTGCACGAGCACCCAGGCCTTCATTCCGTCGAGCTTCGTGCTCTCGACCGTAATCACCCCGTCATTGGGGTCCTTGAAGGTGATTGACTGGCCCCGGTCGCCCGCAATGACGCCGAATTCAGCGGTGGGCACGGGCAGGTTCCTGTAGAATTCGTCCGAGGCAAGCTGCTGGCCGCTTTCACCCGTGAACCAGCGGTAGACCGGATTGTCCTTGAGCGCGCGGGCAAGGTCGGCGGGCCGGTTGGGCGGCGCCAGCATGACAATCCGTTTCAGGCCCGGCGGCATCTCCTTGTGGAAACAGTTGCGCACGATGACATTGCCCAGCGAATGGGCAATGACGCAGTAGGTCGGCGTCTTGACGTTGTCCTTGATGAATTTGACCAAATCGTCGGAGAGCTGGTCCAGCGAGCGGGCGTGGGTGACGTAGGGGAAGTTTACCGTGCGAAATCCGGCCGTCTTGAGGCGCGTCTCCAGCACCCAGAGCGAGGCGCGACCCCGGCCCATGCCCTGGAGCAGCACCACGGTCTCGTCCTGACGCGCGGTCCTGACCGCCTTTGCCGCGGCCTCATCGGCCGCGACCGTTCCGGCGCATGCGCCGAACAGGGCCACCAAAGATATAAGCTTGCGGCTGAATCGCAGCATGGAAACTGGGCAACGCCTTCTTGTGACCGCCGCAGCAACTGCGAACGGAAAAGTTGCCCCATTATAGGCCACGGAGGGTGCGGGGGCAAACGGTTCAACCACTATTTTACCGCAGGGCGGCGAGATGACACCCTTCTTTGTGGACGACCCGCCCGACCTGTTACGCTTCGGTCATATCCAAGGAGTTCTGGCCATGCACGCTGTCCTTGCAGTTTCCCTCATGATGTTGTCCGTGCTCAACAGCGAGGAACCGGGGGCGGGCGTTCCGGCACCGTTCCTGCTCGGCACCGCCTCGCCGATGGACAAGGTATTTCGCGAAGGCGCGGACTACAACGGCCCGCTCAACGGCCCGGTGCGCATCGCGGCGGCGGGCCGCGAGCGTGAAAGTTTCCAAGTGGTCTGCGTGCCTCTGGCCGCACCACTCAAAGGGGTGCGGGTGGAAGTGTCGGAACTGGCGCGGGTGGACGGCGGCGCGCCGCTGCCCGCCGCGCGCGTGTCCTGGCATCCCGTCGGCTACATCAAGACCGTTCCCTCCAATTCCGCCATCCGACGCACGGGCTGGGGATGGCCCGACGTGCTCATGCCCCCCGCAGCCTTCGACGTGGAACCCGGCTTTGTGCAGCCCGTGTGGTTCACGGTGGACGTGCCCGACGGCACCGCGCCGGGACTGTACCGAGGCACCATCACCTTCACGCCCGAAGGCGTCGCCAAGAGAACCATGGATGTGGAACTCACCGTGCGCGCCTTTTCGCTGCCGCTGCGCGGCAAACTCCGCACCGCCTTCTGCATGTCCCCCGGTATCTGGGAGGCCTGGTACAAGCCCGAAGAGGTGCGCCGGCGGTTGGGACAGCCGGAGAAGTATTCGCACGGCCCGCTCTACACCTCCTATGAATGCGAGGATGTGCTGCCCCACGAGAAATGGTTACAAGTGTACGATTTCCTCTTGGCACACCGAATCAGCCCGACCGTCATTTACTCGGGGATGAAGAACGGCCGCACGCGCACCGTGCCAACACGCGAAGACATGCAGTACTGCTATGACCGCGGCATGAACGCAACCTGTCTGGGCAATTGCGATGTGCTGTCGGGCGATGCTGCCACGGCGGACCAGCAGATGGCCGACCTTGAGGCGTGGCTGAAGGACTGGGACGGCTTCGTCAAGGAAAAGGACTGGAAGGATTTCACTTGGTACGTTCACGGCTTTGACGAATCGGAAATGCGAAAGGACCCGGAGCATTCGGTCGACCCGTACATCCGCCGCGTCTATGGCATGATTGGCGAGAAGTTCCCCTGGTGCAAGCGCGAGACCGCCAATCCTTACACGGCCAAGAACGTTGGCTATTTCGACATCTGGACGCCGCTCACGCAGCAGTTGAGCGGCGACCTGGCACCCTACCGCGAACGCCAGAACGCAGGCGACCAGTTGTGGGCCTACGTGTGCTGCGGCCCGGGTAAGCCCTACACCAACTTCTTCATTGACTTCCCCGGCGTCGACCCGCGCATCCTGGGCTGGCAATACTGGCACTATAACGTCACGGGATTTCTCTATTACCTCATCAACCTCTACGAGCCCCAGGAAAACTGGAACCAGAACGGACCGAAATGGCCCGAGCGCCCCTGGAACCCCTTCTCCTTCAACACGAACAGCGACGGTATCCTCATGTATCCCGGTCCCGACATGACCCCGCTGGCCAGCACGCGCCTCGAAAACATCCGCGACGGCATTGAGGACTACGAGGCGCTGGCCATGCTCAAAGATTTGGTCCCGCAGGTGGAGAAGAAGGACAGCGCGGAGGAATTGCTCATGCGCGTCCGCGAGGTGGTCGCGGTCCGACCCGAAGTCACCGCGTCATGGACCGAATACACACAGGACCCGACGCGCATCGAATCGGCCCGCGCGGAAGTGGACGGGCTGATCGAGGAATGCATGCAGACGCTGGCGGAAGAGAAGAAGAACTGAACGCAGAGGCGCGGAGGACGCAGAGAGTCATTTCGGGAGAAACAGACTGTCTCGCCGTCATTCCCGCGAAGGCGGGAATCCACTTCCGCGAGAGGTCCCAATGTACACGCCTGGATCCCCGCCTGCGCGGGGATGACGGGCCTGCATATCTTCCAATCTTGTTCGTCAAGAGAAGCCAACGATACGGGGAGACGCACCTCACTGCCTCTCGCATGAGGAGGCGCGGTAACTCACGTCATCGGGAAACCAGCACTCACACGGACTCCCGGATTCCTTCAGCCAATTCATGACTTCATCATGAGTACTGCAGGGTATAGTGAAATCGTCCTTGATGCCGCTAAAATACCCGGCCTTTCTGAAAACCTCGTACTGTCTGCGTACCAAGTGCCCAGGGTAGGTGTTCGGATAGTCGCGTAGGAACTTTTCGTAGACTGCCTTAACATCCTGCGGTTCCCTGTATGAGTCGCCCAGTAGCAACTGTCTGAGGCATGCAGTCCTAAAGAAGAAGGCGTCCAGTCGAAAGGCAGAGTTCGGAAAATCGTGGATGTATTGATCCCATTGGGCTGTTCGTTCCGCAAGGCGTGTGAAGGAAACCGTAATTGAGCCGTCTACCCAGTACCGTTCTTTCATATCCACTTTCCTGAGTTTCAGATACGTTCTAACGGACAGCGGAAGATCAGGTGAGAAAACGGTGGGTATATACTCCGGGATTCCCCTTATGTAGAAGCCGTCTTCGGCAGCATTCATGAACTCTAGACCGTATTGGGTCAATTTTTGGGCTTCCTCGGAATTCTGCACCGCTTCGATAGCTTTCCACTCATCAATTCCTCTGGATTTAAGGCCGTCCACTCTGTCCCAAAATGCTCGGCAAAGTGCACCGCAAACACCATCGTAATGATCCAAGAACTCCAGGAACGCCTTCACGTGCTTGTCCATGTCCAGCGGGACAATGGCGGCACGGTATTGGTCAATGGCCTTGGTTATGGAGGCGGGGTCATCCTTGGGCAGGGACGCCAGAAAGGTCTTGTAGTCCGCGACAGGATCGGGCTTGTCCTCCGCTCGCGCAGAATTCACGACAAGGACAAGAAGCACGAAACCCCAAAGCATCGCTGATCGACCCATGGCAGCACACCTCCAATACTTCATTACGACCCCGATGGATAACCCGATACCTGTCAGCATAGCAGGTGGTATGTCTTTATGCCACACGAAAATGAAACGACCGAAAGCGGGCGCGAAGGGCCAAATCCCCTCAGGAGCCCCCCATGGGAAACGTCACCCCGCGCGCGGGCCGTGAGACGATGCGAATTCCGGCGCGCCATCCAGCACGAACACGTAGATCCGCCCGCCCATACTCAGCAGCCCCCAACGTGCGACTCACTTATCCTCCCTCTCTACCACTCTATAGCCCGACTCGGGATTCATCCAATACTCGTCCAGATTGACGGTCCGACAGAGCTGGTTCCTTATCTCATCATGACGGTCGCAGGCGGTGCGGTCGTATGCGTCAAATGGCTTGCTGAAGAATCCCTTCTTCCTAAGGCAGTCGTACTGCTGCCGCACCAATTTCCCGGAAAAGGTACCGGAGTGCGCCCGGAGATAATCCTCATAGACAACGCGGATATTCTTGGAGCGGTCTTCGGTTGCAGGATCCAGCGGAGAATTGGCCATGCCCGTGAGCAGGTCCAGAATGTACTGGGCGCGCAGTACGGCTGCCTCGGTGCGCATGGGCGAATCAGGATAGTTCCTGAGATACCTGTCCCATTCCGCCACGCGCTGAGCGACCTGCGCATAGGAGATGAGCAGCCCCGCATCGACTTGGTAGTCCACGCGCGTTTCCGGCTCTCGGAGATCAAAATAACGCTGCACGGACTTGGGCACATAGGGCGAGAACATGTGTTGGATGTATTCAGGAATTCCTGCAACGTAGAAGCCGTCGCAAGCGTTGCCCCTGATCTTTAGTCCGTAGTGAGACAGATAGCGGGCCGCTTCGTTTTCAGACAAGTCGATGTATATTGCTCCATCGTCTGGCCTTATCCAGAATGTCTTGTCGACACCCTTGCAGACTTTCGCATGGAACTCCAAGAACTCCAGAAACGCCTTCACGTGTTTGTCCATGTCCAGCGGGACGATGGCGGCACGGTATTGGTCAATCGCCTTGGTGATGGAGGCGGGGTCATCTTTGGGAAGCGATGCCAAGGATGCTTTGTAGGCTGCGACCGGGTCGGTCTTTTCCTCCGCGCGCGCTGGGGTACCGACAAGCACAAGAAACGTGAGAACCCACAGCATCACTGTTCGACCCATGGCAGGAACCTCCCGTGTTTCCTCACACGTTGCCCCGGCAGAAGACCCAACGCCTGTCAGCTTGACAGGCACGTCCTTGCTGAGGCTCACCCCGTGCGCGGGCCGTGGGACGGCGTGAATTCGGGCGGGCCGTCGAGCACGAACACGAAGACCCGCTCGCCTGTGACGGTGCTGATATCGGTGTGCAGGCTGACCACTTTCCGGCCGGTCACGGCCTCGAGGGACGCCTCCAGCAACGGCCGTCCACGCTCCACCCGTTCGACGCGCATCAGCTTAATCAGTTCGCGGCCCTTGGAGCCCTCCGAGGATTTCGCGAGTTGATGCTCGGCCTGGGTCATGACCCCCTTGAGCCGGACCACCACCATGTCGTCGATGATACAGGTCTTGGTCTCCAGCGGACCGCGCCCCAGATACTCCTTCTCAAAGCGGATGAGCGCCTCGCCGATTTCCGCCTCCATCTGACCTCGCGTTTTCATGGTTTCCCTCGCTCAAGTGCTGTCCAAGCTGCCCCGCGGTCATGCGTCCCGCACAACCTCCTTTCAGTCACGGGCATTCTACGCGCCCGTTTCTCGTCAAGCAATCCGGCCGATTTCAGACTTTCTGATCCCGCAGGAAACGGAGATGGCACTTTCCGGGCGCGCTTGGTCATGCCGCCGTCCTTGGCCCCAAAGGGGCCGCACAATAATAGCCACGGGTGGAGCGAAGCGGAACCCGTGGTTAACGAGACAAGACAAATGCGTCCCTGAAGGGGGCGAACAAGGGACGGACCACGCGCCAAGGCACTGTTTGCCCCCTCTCGGGGACAACCGATCCGCTCCTTGTTCCACGGGTTCCGCTTCGCTCCACCCGTGGCTATTATTGTTGGCCCCCTTCCGGGGGCAAAACAACCCGGCAGGACAAGGGACTGCCTGAACACAGTCATGCGATGGCGTCAATCCGCAGAGGAAGTGCCAATCCCGGGTCCGAACAACACCACGAAATCCGGGCCCGGGTCAGGAAGTCTGAATTTGGGCAGAAAGCGGGCTCGGCATGCACGACAGCCCTCCGCTACGGCAGGACTGTCGACCTGCAACTCGTTCCAAGGAACGACAGGCAAGGTGCTTGTTCCACATATCTTTCATTGGAATTGCCCGTTTTCGCTTTCGTTGGCCGTCCTGGCGGCGCGGCGCCATTCGGCCCGTTGCTCGCGGGTTTCTTTGGAAATCGTAAACACGGTGTTCAGGAAGGCGGAACGCAGCGGCCGCACGGCCATGGCGGCCTTCCACGGGGGCGACTTTTCCAGCAGGCACATCAGCCGGCCCAAGGTCCGGTGGCTGAAGCTTTCGGGATCGTCGAAGACCATCTCCGCAAGCTTGCCCCGCTCTATGGCCATGTGGCCCACCATGTCGAAGGTCGTCTCCGGGGTGAACACGCGGCTGGGCCGCGCTTTCATGCGGATGGCGCCGGAGCGGCACTGCGAATGGCACACGCCGCAACCGAGGCAAAGCCCCTCGGCCAGCACCGCGTGGGCGCTTCCGGATTCCTCCCCCTCGGCGCGCTCCACCGCCAGCGCGTCCACGGGGCAGGCTTCCGCACAGCGTCCGCAGCCCGTGCAGCGGGCGGCGTCCACTTCGGGCATCCAGTTCGAGGAAACGATGGCATGGTTGATGCCCATCGTGCGCACGCCTTTGGCCAGGACGCAGCAGCAGCCGCAGCAGTTGCACACAAATCCGGTGTTGTGCTGCACGTTGTCGCCGAGCTGCGCCAGTCCGGCGGCCTTGCATTCGTCTATGATGCGCAGGGCCTCCCGCGCGTCGATGTGTTCGGCTATGCCGCTGTGTATCATTGACTCCGCCGCTGTGTTGAGTGAAAGGCAGGTGCGCTGGGGCCGGTCGCAGGCCTTGCCCAAATGGCTGTTCTTGTGCCGGCAGGAGCACAGGGCTACGCTGATGAGCGATGCCCGTTCCAGCAGGCGGCTGACGCGCTCATAATCCAGCACCTCGGCGTGGTCGGCGCCGGTAACGGCCTCCTCGCGCACGAGGGTCCGTGTGAAGGGCGTTTCCCCCGAATAGGCAATCCGCATGAAATCGCCGCTGTTGAGGTACTCGTCGAAAAGGCGCGTCAGTTCCTCAATCGGCAGACCCGACCGCTCGCGCATCATGATGTACTCGTACACGCCGCCCAGTATGGGCGGCAGGCCGTAGTAGCGTTCGCCGCCCTTCTCAAAATCGAACATGAGACCGCGCCGGGCCAGGTCGGTCAGTTTGTCGCGCAGCTCGTCTTCGGGCAGGCCCAGCCGCCGCGCCAACTTTCCCACGGGCGCGGGAAGGACGGGGATTCTGCGCGCCAGTTCGGCGTCCTCCGGCGAATAGAGCATTTCCAGGATCTTGCGGATGGCGGGCGAATCGGGCACCCCGGTGACGCCGTGGTCCATGCGTCTGCGCAACAGGTCATATTCGCGCTGCGTGCCGAGTGTGTGCCCCACGACCCATCCTCCTGGACTGACAACGCGCGCATAACCGGCGCGTCGCGGCCAGCCTCTGGTTTGTCAACGGGTGCCAGCATAGCAGATTTCATGTCTTTGTCAAGAGGCATGCACGGCGAAGGAAAAATGGAGCCACGTGCACGACCCGAAAGCGCGCTGACGCAGTTCCCCCCTCAAGGGGGCACCAAAAACGTCCGCGAACCCAAGCGATTCCCGGAACAGAATTCAGAACGGCAGACAGGAATGTCTGCCTCACACTGCATAGAAACCCCGCGTTCTGCGACGGGCTTGAGACATAGTGGCACAAAGAGGCCGCAGTCCCTTGATCAGAGGGGCTGCGGCCTGGCTTTCAAATCAAGTCCCGGAATGGACCCGGCGGAAATGTGTCAGTCTTTGAGTTCCCGGACCCAGATATTGCGGAAGATCACCGGATTTCCATGGTCCTGGAGCTGAAGCGGGCCCTTGTCGCCGTGGGCCTCGTAGTTGGTGATGGAGTGATGGCCGCGCCAGCCGTTGCCGCCCGACAGTTCCACATGGTCCTGAACGACGACGCCATTCTGAATCACGGTGAACGTGGCGCGCTTGGTCACCTTTCCGTCGGGGCCGAAGACCGGACGGTGAAACACGATGTCGTAGCTCTGCCATTCGCCGGGCTTGCGGCAGGCATTGACGAGCGGCTTGCTGCGACCGTAGAGCGCGCCGCACTGGCCGTCGGGATAGGTCTTGTTCTCGTAGGAGTCCAGCACCTGCACCTCGTAGCGGCCCATGAGGAACACGCCGCTGTTGCCGCGCCCCTGGCTCTCGCCCTCGGGCGGGGTCGGCGTGGCAAATTCAACGTGCAACTGGCACGAACCGAATTCCTTTGTGGACTGAATCATGCCCGAATTCTTCGTGGGCGACATGACACCGTCCTTGAGTATCCATTTGGTCGGCTTGCCGTCGGTGGCGGTCCAGTTAGACAAGTCCTTGCCGTCGAACAGCACCACGGCGTCCGAGGGTGCCAGGCCCGGCTGTTCCGGTGTGCTGGCGGTGCCGGGGGTGATTACGGTCGGCTGGGGCTGCTTCGCCGGGTCCTCCTCGTGCACAAGGATGCCGTCAATGGACATGTAGTCCACGTCCTCCATCCTGCCCTTGTCGTTCTTTTCCTTGACCTTCCATTCCTTGATGACCGGCGTGTCAAAGTCGGCAACGGCGGCAAACGCCAGGCTGAGGACGAATGCGGCGCACAGGGCGGGGATCAGCAGTTTTGGACTCATGACCGTTTCTCCTTCGAATCAGCGGCTTGTGTTGAAAGTGTCTGCCCGCGCAATCACCCGGTGACCGCCACGGACATATCCCGCAATTGTAGGCTCCATCGGTCCGGAGGTCAATATTCGCGTGCCCGGGCGTTGAACGCCCGGGCACGATAAAGTTCCGTCAGACTGCGCGACCGGTCCTAGCTCGTCACATTGAGATAGGTCAGCATGCCGCCCGGCGCTGTGGCGACATTGGTCAGACCCAGTGAATGGTCGTAGATGGGGTATTTCTTAACCTCGGAGGGAACCACCAGGGCGTCAATCGTCTTGCCCGCGGGCAGCATCACGCAATACTGGTCCAGCGTGTGCGGATAGAGATTTCCATCCTCGGCGACCAGGCTCGCATAGAGCCCGAGCAGTGTCGGTGCGTGCGTCTGCAGGCCCGCGTTCATAAGCCGCAGCAGAACGCGCTGGCCCGTGGTGGCCGTCGGGAATGCCGGGGGCGTCGCCGAGTAGGGAGCCCCGTTGATCAGGAAATACTCGGGCTTGTAATTGATGGTCGACGGATACGCCGCCGTCCCGTACACACCGTCGCGCACGGCCGCGTGCAACGCGGGGTCGATCTCGCTGTAGACCAGCGTCACCGACCGATCATAGGGCACGCCGGTATAGGCGCTGCCGGACGCCTGGTCATGGGCAAGCGCCCCGTAAAGGCCCATCTGCAACTGCACGGCGGGATGGGTGGCGCTCTGGTAAAGGTAGGAGCCCGTCTTCAGCGACGGCCACACATAGGCGGCGGTCTGCCCGGGCGCGGTCTCGTGCGTGAAGGAGCGCATGCGGCCGTCGGGGTTGCGCACCACCTGCGGCGAACTGCTCGTTCCGTCGAGCGGCATGGGCTGGCCGGGAATCATCACCGACACGTTCTCCGTGAGGTTGTTGGTCAGGTTGATCCGCAGCGTGTCGCCCGGCGGAACGGTTATGGCCGGTCCGGGCACGGTCACGGCGCCCGCGCCCAGCGCGTAGCCCCACATGGTCACCACCACCCCGTCGGGCATGGTAACCGTGGTTGCCGCGGCGCGCAGATCAATCACCGTCTCGGCGGAATGGGCCGTCGTTGCCGCCACGGCAAGCGCCGCAAGGACCACGAAACGCCGCGCCGCACCGTCTTTAATAAGGGATTTCATATCCATACACCTCCAATGTTTGCCTGCCGACGCGGTTCCGTCAGGGCGTGGGCGTCTTCTTCATCATCATCCCTCCGGGGGGCATAATCATCAGCATGGTCATCATGCCGCCCGGAAACACGTCGTTGTTGACCATTTCCTTTTCGGTGTGCGAGTGCCACATGTAATAGTAGCTGCCGCCGACATTCAAGGTGCCTGAGCCGGGCGGCAGGATTCCCATCGTCCCCAGGAACGGGCTGCCGCTCCAGTTGGGACCGAAGGCGAGGTCCTGATTTTCCGGCATGACAGTCGGGAAGGGTTTCCCGTGGTCCGGGGCATACTCGTTGGGTTCCATGGGGTCGCCCGGCTGGTGGCCGTAGATGTCCCAGCCGATCTTCGCGCCGGTCCATTCAAACAGGGCGTCGACCGTCTGTCCCGGCGCGGTCTGAATCGTGTACACGGACACGCCGCGGTCGGGTCCGCTGGTGGCGTTGCTGGCAAGCATCCGGCCGTCACGTGCGATGATCAGCGCATTGTTCCCGTGATGATGGAAGGGGTGCACGTCGCGACCGCCGCCGATTACCCGCATGAGCAACTTCTCGCCCGGCACCATCATGGGCATGCAACTGTAGGGCTGTGTCGGCAGCCAGGCGACATCGTCCGGCTCCATCGTGTCCGGCGCGCAGCGCCCGTTGAGGAACCAGAGCACGGGGAAGAAATCGCTGCTGTTCACCTCGTTCATCCTGCCGTGCTCCACCATGTCATTGATGGTGGGGTCCATCTCGGTGAGCAGGAACAGGTACTCCTGGTCAAAGTGCGTGTCTGGATGGCCGTAGGCCTGGTTGGGGATGGGCGAGCCTCCGCTGGTCGGCCGCACGATCAGCGCGCCGACCATGCCCAGCATAATCTGAATGTCGGGCCGCGTCCCGCTGTGGTACATGTACGTGCCGGGGTTGGAGGCCGTGAAGGTGTACTTCACCGTGCCTGCCGGGGCGGCCTCGAGGGTAAGAAGCCCGTTTGCGGTGCTTCCGGACACGGCCTGCGCCGTGACTCCGGTCTGCCCCGGAAACACCATCGAGACGGGCGTGTCAATCTGGTTGGTCAGGGTCACGGTCACCGTGTCGCCCTGGTTCACAATCATGGTGGGCCCCGGATACTGCGCCTTGCCCCTGCTCTTCGCATAGCCCAGTATGAACAGCCTGCCGCCTTCGGGGGTGCTGATGTATCCCGACTTTGCGGTGAAGTTGAAATTGGGGCCTGTCTCGCCCGGGATGGCGGCCTGCGCGCTGAGGGCCAGCAGCACCGCCATCACGGCGCCCGCCACGAGGGTCATTCCTTTGAGATTCACGGCTCGGTTCCTCTCTCTCATTGAATGACGATTTCGGTCATCATGCCGCCGAAATCTTCATCGTTGTTGCTGAGGTAGTTCAGGTTGGTGGTGTACAGCACATAGGTGCCCGGCGCCACGCTTGCGGTATCCATAATGACGTCCACGGCCTCGCCGCCGCCCAGGGTCACGGAGTTGGTGTCGTAGAACATGTTCACGCCCGCGTTGCTGCGCAGCAGCCGCGCGTTCACGCCCACCACCGTCATCGGGATGCCCGGCGAGGAAAGGGTGTAGAAGCGCGTCACGTTCAGGTCCGAAATGCGCAACAGGATGCGCTGACCCTGCGTGGCCGTGATCAGCGTGCTTATCTTCTGCGACGGCTTGTTGCCGTTTTCGTCCGGCGGGGTCAGCACACCCGGGTTCACGGTGTCGGGGTAGCCGCGGCCGTTCAGCATTGCATACTTGTCCTTCATCAGCGCGAGCGGCAACGGCTGAATATCCAGTTCGGCCTTGTGGAACTTGGGGTCAAACGAGCCTATCTGGACGGGGTATTCCACGTTGTATCCGGTGGAGCCGTCCCCGTCGTTGTAGACAAACTTCGTATAGGTTCTGCCGGACCCGGCCGGGTATTCATGGGGATGCCCGTTCTGCTTGGGCATGACGTACAGGCTGCCCAGCATGCCCATCTGCATGTGCTCGGCGGCCTCTTGGTGGCAGTGGTACATGTAGGTTCCCGGCTCCACCAAATCGTAGAAGTAGGTGAAGGTTGCGCCCATGTTTGTTCCGAAGGACGCCTCGGGGTTGCCGTCGAATACCGGGGCGGCCTGCGGGAATCCGTGGAAGTGCACCGTGTGCGGGTCGAACAGGTCGGGCCGCATCTTCATGCCCACATTGGTCAGGTTTAGGTACAGTTTCTGCCCTTCTTTGGCGACGATGGTCGGCGCAGAGAACTCCGCGCCCAGCATCCCCTCCATCATGGTGTTCTCGGCAGGCACATTCGTGAGGTCGCTGAACCCAAAGCAGTATTGGACGCTGCCGTCCGCCATCTTCACGAAACCGTCGCCGGCACCCAAATGCAGGTAGACGTTGTCGTTGTCCACGATGCCGTCACCGTCGGTGTCAATGCCGTCCGTGTCCGGCGGGGTTTGCAGCTTTATCGTGGTCGGCGGCATGGGCGGCATGTCCGTCACGGTGACCGCCACGGTCGCCGCGCCGCTCAGCCCGCCCTGGTCCGTGACCGTGACCACCAGGCTGTCTGCGCCCAGGTACCCGGCATTGGGCGTGTAGGTAACTATGCCCGTGGGCGACAGGACCGCCGTGCCGTTCACAGGCGGCGTGGTGAGCGTGTAGGTGAATGTGTCCGCAAAGTTGGGGTCCATCGGCACGACACGCGTCACACCCGCCTTATCCATCACCGTCGCAATCGCCGTGGCCGTGGGCGCCGGCGGCTGATTTGGTATCGGCGGAGGCGCCACAGGCGGGTTCCACATATTGTTCCAGAACGACACCACTGCGCTGATCGAATTGTTGAAGAAGTCAAGGAAGCCCTGGAACAGGCTGGTAAGCAGCCTGGAAAGTGTGCCGATGCCGGTTCCCGTCTTGTTGACCTGGTCCGCGCCCATATCCACAGCCTTCGTGTCACTGCGGGCGTCACCGTCTATGTCCTTGGCCAATCGGGAATCGCTGGCTACGATACCCTTCGTGCCGAGGCCCAGAAGCGGAGAGGTGGTCCTGAGATGGTAGTCGCCCAAAAGCAGGCCGTTGGCCGGGTTGTAGCGCGTGAGCGGACTGAAATGCACGTCGATGTAGTTGCCTCCCTCGTCAAAGGCCGGCTGCACGTCGATCGCCGTCGTGTACTCCACCTCCTGGATCGTCTGGTTCGGGGTGCCGTTGAAATACTGCGCCACGAAGAGCGGGTCCTGGGTGATGTTCCCCACCAGGGATTCATATCCGGCCCTGCTCGTCAAGTCGCAGTATCCGGGGCTGAGCTTCGCCGGTTGTGCTGTCCCCAGCACGCCCAGATCCCAGAAGTAGGGAGCCGTCGGCAACGGCAACAGATCGAAGGCCGGACTGCCCCCGGGGTTCACCTGGAAATAGAAGGACCGGTTCTTGTAGATGATGTTGTTGACCAGGGTCGGGTTGGAGAACTTGGCATAAATGGACAACCGCGGTGAACCGCCCATCGCCTGTGTCAGCGCCGCGCTGTGCGAACGGGATACGACACCGGCAGGCTGCTTCTCGGAAGCGTTCGGATTGCCCGCCGCGAAGGCCAGTCCCGCCGTCGCCGTGCTGTCGTTGTGCGCGATGGTGTTGTTGATTATGTTGACCTTGGCGGCGTCCTGCAACGCGATGCCGCCACCCGCAAGACCCGTCATGTTGTTGGCAATGATGTTGTTGACGATGTTCAGGTAATACCAGTTGCGCGCGTTGCCGGCTGCATTGACCACATCCTGCCCGTTGATGAACTGGGCGCTGATGCCGCCGCCGTCCCCCGCGCCGGCCTGGTTGCCTTGGATGATGTTGCCGTCAATCGTTACCGAACCCGAACCCGGGGTCAGGCCGGCTGCGCCGGGTGAGGCGCCGCCGCTGATGTAGATGCCGCCGCCGCTCGGGTTGGTCCCCTGGTCAAAACTTTGGTTGAAGATGATTAGATTGTGCGCAATCAGCCCATCCAGGCTCTTGCCCAAGTGGCCGATGCCGCCGCCGCTCCCCACGTTGAAGTTGCCGCAGATGACGTTGTCGGTCACCTGGTAATAGTCGGTTCCCGTGCACAGCGAGATGCCGCCGCCGGCACCGCCGAGACCGCCGTTCTCCTCGATGTGGTTGTGGTGGATTCGGATGTTGTCGTTGTGGCCGTTCCAGTACTCAAGCCCGTTAAGCCCTTCCCACGTCTCGAATGGATGCCCGATGCGGATGCCGCCGCCGTAGAAGCCCTGGTTTCCGGCGATCCGGTTGTTGCTGATCTCCAGATAGTGGGCGTAGCCGTTGACCATGACGCCGCCGCCGTGGTCGGCGCCCGTGACGGTCAGGCCGTCAATCCGCGCATTGGGCGTCTTGCCAAACCCGCCCTGGGCGGCCTGCAGGTTTCTGCCCATCACCAGGATACCCGCCCCCTCTTCCGTGAAGAGCGTGGTGGGTTCTCCGTTGGTGCCGATGAAATCCACATCCTGGCCGGGGAGCAGGTCCACGGCGCCCTGCATCACCAGCGATTCCACCTTGGCACGCCACAGTTGCAGCTTCTCCGCGGGCGCCTTGACCGCGTTTATGGTGACGGAAGGCGCGCCCCAGCCCTGCAGCTGCACAGGCTTCCACAGGATGACAAGCTCGTCATAGGTGCCGGGCGCGACAAGAATCAGGTCGCCCGGATTGGCCCCGTCAATCGCGTTCTGAATCGGCGTGGCGCCGGGAACCGCCGATGGCTGCACCTGGCGGACCGTGCCGGAAATGGGACCCACCGTCAGGTGAATCCCCACCGGCGCCACCTTGAGGTTGTCGCCGCGAATGATGTTCAACTGGCCCGACTTGACGGAGAACGGAAGCGTTGCCTTAATGGAACCGGGCGTCCAGATAACGTTGCGCAACCGGGTGCCGTCCACGTTGATGTTGCCCGGTTTCGTTCCGAAAGTATAATCGCGCAGTATTGTCTTGGGCTTGCTGCCGCCGGGCCCGTCATATTCCGGATTGGGCACCTCCACCATGCCGGCGGAAACAACCACGATGTCCCTGCCCGGGGCCGGCACATAGGGTCCGTTTTCGACGGACCATATAACCGGGGTCTTGTCCGGGAAATCACAATCCAACGGACTTTGGTTGGCACCCGTGTACGCCGCCACGGGCACGACGGGCGTGTCCAGGTAGGTCGTCTTGCCGGGGTCGTACTGGAACGTGTAGGAGAACTGGCTGTATTGCCGGTTGAACTGCGGGTCGGTGATGTACTGGTTATAGGTCGGGGAGGCCGGGTTCTTGTCCAGTATCGGACCCGGCGAATTCAGCACCACCGTCATCATTTTTGGCGTTACGCCCGATGGGAATGGTGGGTCGATCGTATAGGTGGAGGGCACCAGCGCGTTGTAGGCGCCATACTCGTCGGCGTACACACGGCTGACCTCGTTGCCCTCCCAGTCGCGAATCGAGATCGGCAGCCAGGGTGGCGCGTACTTCTCGCCGAACATAGGCGAGTTTTGGTCAAACTCGTTTGCGAGATCATCCAGAATGATGCCCACGATATGTCCCGCGATGGGAACCTCTGTAAACATGTGAAAGTCACACGGCGCATTCTGCCCGTTGGTGACGACCACCTCTTTCCTGTCAGGCAGGGGCCGCATCTGACCGCCGAACACGCAGGGCTGGCCGGGGAAAAGGCTCAATTCGGCGGGAACCAACCGCAGGTCACCCACGCACGGGGGATACAGTTCAAGCAGCCCGGACTTGGCCATCGCCTTGGCCGCCGTCGGTGTGTAGGTGTCGCCAAACGTCACATTCCTGTCCTCTTCCTTTTGGAGTTCATATCCCGGAGGCGCGACCGCCTCCACGATGTAAGTCCCCTCGGGCAGGCTCTTCGAAGAGTTCGGCGTCGGAGACAGGAAGATATACCCGCCGTCGAACACGCCCGGTCGCACCTGGTTGAAATTGCGCAGCCCGTCATAGCAGTCCGTCGCCTGGCCGTGCAGGACAAACGGCGGCCCCTGGCAGGCGGTCGGTGGAAGGTCGTCCCAACTGTCCGTGCGCGTGTAGTTTATTGCGTCGCCAAGGTCAAAGATTCCGTTGCCGTTCCGGTCGATGTCCTCGGGTCCTATCTGCGGCTGCTGGCCCGGGGCCGGGTCTGTCCAATTGAACGGGTAGTTGTCCACGTCGGCCAGGGTTACATGACCGTCGTTGTTCAGGTCGTCAATAACGGTGTCCCGGTTCGAATCCTGGTAAAGGTTGACCTGGACCCTCGGTATGCCCGGTTCCCAATTCTCCGCCGCGGCATAGCGCGGGTCTTCCTCGGCGCGCGTGGTGGCGTAGTGCACAATACCGGCAATGCCGCCGTTGCTGCCGTCAAACCAGCCGTTTCCGTTTTGGTCGACATCCTCCGGGCCGGGGAAGTTGCCCTCCGGCGGGTTGTCTTTGTCCACCCGGTTGTAGGTGGACTTGCCCCACTCGATGATATTGGTCTGTCCCAGGAAAGTCTGTATGCCCTCCAGAAGAAATGCCGGGCCCGTGTCGGTGCGCGAAAGATTGTTGCCCGTGTTTGGATTGATCAACGGCGTTGTTCCATCGGCCTGGAACTGGGGCTGAGGCGTGAGAATGTTCCGCGAGGGATAGTTCCAGCCCGCATCGGGAAGAACGGGACCGCCGTTGTCGACTATGACCGTGGCGCCGGTTGGCTTAAAGCGCGTGTAATCCACCTCGGCAATAAGCCAGTTGAAGAAGGGAAAGGTCTCGTGGAATTCGAGAAACCCGTTCGGGTCCGTGGTGGCCGAGGCATAGATCGAGCCGTCGCGAAAACGCAGGTTGCAGACCTGGTCGGATATCCCCTCCTCGCCCGGGTCCCTGAACCCGTTCTCGTTCGGGTCCGCAAAGATTTGGTTCTGGACGCGCGCGAACCAATTGAACACGGGAATGGTTCCCAAGTCCACGTCGCCCGCATCGGTCACGGTCACCGGCTTGGATGCAAAGATGATGTCAAGCGGGTCGTCCCAAACCACCAGCTGGTACGAACCCGGCGGCACGTTTGGAATGGAAAACTTGGCGTCGGGGTCGCAGGGGGCCGCATAGACACCTTTGCCCCCTCCAACACTCAAATCATTGAGGCCCACCCAGGCGTGGGGCACCGGCTCGCCCGCGTGGAAGGTGTACAGCGGCGGCCGCGAATTGTGCAGGTTCACAATCTGCCCCGAAATGGACTTGCCCCCGCTCAGCACGCTCGTGTCGTTCATGGCCTTGACAAAGCCGAGAAACACGTGCGGTCCCGGCGGGCCGAACTCGACAAAGAACTTGGGCTCGTTGGGCTTCACCCAGGCGTCATTGCCCTTAGTGCCCTCAATGGTCGAGGTCTGAATCCAGTTTTCACCCGCCGGCGGAACGGCCTGCACGGTATACTTGCCCTCACCCAGATTCTTTATGGTCACCTCTCCGTTTGCGTCAGTGGAGAAGATGCCGTCGCCCATCATGGTCACGTTGCCGTCGGCATCGTAGGTTGTGCCGAGGGGGTTGCCGAAGATGTCCTGCATCATCTGGCCGCCGGAGGCGCCGTAGGTGCCGCCCGCCTCATACAGCACGACCTTGAAGCCTTCCAGGCCGCTTTCCGCGGGAAGGTCCGGCTCGTTGTTTATGGGGTTGTTGTCCCCAAACACAAAGACCGTCAATTGCGCCGTGGGCAACGGCAGGGAACTCACCTTTACCGTGGCCTCAGTCTGGCCCACCTCAACTTTGGTGCCCGAATTCGAGTACCCCGAGTCCGGCAGCACCGAGATGAAATAGGTCTTGTCCGCAGGCACGTTGATGGATGCCGAACTTCCTGCGGACCGGCCTCTGGACACCACCGGCATGTAACTGCGGTGAAACCGAACCGCCAACGGCTGTGGGTCCAGCACACCCGGCGTCACCGGAAAGGTGGCGTCCTCCTCCACCAACCAGCGAAATCCTGTCGGCAGCGCGGTGCCCTGCGAATCCACCACGTTTATCGTGACCGCCTGGGCAAGGGGACTCAGCAACACCCCTGCCAGCATGGTTGCAAACGCGACCGCGCACCGCATACGCCTGTTCGGATGAACAACCGCCTGAACCGTTTGATTTGACATGGCCATATACTCCTTCGCATCGCTTCACGACGCTTTCCACTGTAAATCATTGTCTCGCCTTCGCCCTCAGTGCTGCCGGGTTATGGTGTTGGCTGCCATGGTTTCAAGTGGACGAAAGACTGACTGACTGACTCCATCAACAATTTTCCTGTCCTAACTGTTGTTAATTATGGTTAACAGGCCCCCAACATCACCTATTCCGCTCGGCCCTGTTTTTTCAGTTGAGACAATCTCTCAATAAGAAGGAAAAGGCTTTTGTGTCAGGACAGAAACAATCCATGCAAAACCATGGAATCTCTGTCCAGCCTGCTCTTCCAAGTCGACCCGTGGGGCGTGCACTCTTCGCGCATGTTCACAGAAGAATTGAGAAGCCGGGGGGCGCAAAATAGAAAAGCGGCGCTTCTTAGTGCCGCTCCACTCCCTGCATGGCTGGCCGTACCCCTCCGTTCAAACATCTTCCTCCCGGTCCACGGCATCGACCAGCACGGAGACGCGGTTGCCGCTTGCATTAAACTCAAGGTGCCGGCAAAGCTTCCGAATAAGAATGTACCCGCGCTTATTTATGCTCCGCGGGTCTTCCGGAAGCGACATGTCCAGGCCCTTGAAATCGAAACCATTGCCCTCGTCCTGCACCACGATCCAGAACGGACCCTCAGGGGTGCGTTCAATACGGCAATGGACCAGCAGGGACTGCTGGTTGCGGTTCCCGTGACCTATGGCGTTGCAGAGCAGTTCACGCAACACAATGACGACCCGTCCCGCATTGTCAACCCCCCACTCCTCCGCGATTTGTTCGAAACGCTTGATGAGGGGTTGGATGAAGGATGGATTCGATTCAAGCGTGAAATTAACTGATCTACTGTCGCGTGCCACGATAATCATCATTGTTTTCCCAAGAGTACTGATTGGAAGACACAAAGAGCAACCACCGTGCCAATCACCGAAAGAAGACACATCTTCTTGTCCCGTAGACAGTTGGTTTAGAAAAGGTCCCTTCCAAGAAAAACAAATGGGTGGGCGGCAAACAACGTCCTCTGGAGATACTCTTTACAGAACCCGCTCGCAGGGCGTGAATACTGGGTTGCCAGATCGCACAGATGTGAGAAAACTCACATGGGTTTGAGAACAGTTGCACCGTTGCACAATGGCTTCCAACGTGCGACAGCATTCCCTTTCGCGGAGAACTTCATGCTTCCGGCATCATGCACGAAAACTGCGTTCCCGCTTCAATGACCCCAACTCAGTTGCTTCGCCGAGTTCCGACTCCCCGACAGGCTGTCAGATTCCCGCCTCCTGCAACTGCGTCCGACCGGATGCCCGCCGAACGCGCACAACCCGGTAGCGGCGCATATACCTGCCGCGCAGTTCGCTCAAGAGCGTTCTCTTTATCCCGCCGGCATCCCAATCCCCTTCGCCAAGGGACCATGCCCACAGCAGGGTTTCCTTCGCGAGCGCGAGCGCCCGGCCTGGATTGTGCGTCAGCGCGAGCGCAACCAGATAGCACATTTCGGTGTTCGACAGGAGCACCTGTTCGAAATCAAGTTCCTTGGCCGCCGTTCTTGCCTCGTTCATTTCACTCACCTCACTCCCGCTCTCTGAAGGCGGTGGTTGTCGGCTTCCTTGACCGTTTCCATTGACTCAAAGGGAAAAAGGGGCTGGCGGCCCAGGCGGGCCAGCGTTGCCGCCACGCGCTCGGGTCGCCCCCAGTCTGACCAGTCCATCCCGCGCATCGGAAGCAGCATGCAGTTGTCCGCGGCGTGCCGAAGCAGGTCCTCGGAGAAATCTGTCGGCGCGAGAAACTCATACAGGCGCTTAAGCACCACCGGCTCGCACTTCGGGTCGAATATCCCCTGATGAATGCCGCGAAGCACCATGAGCAGCGCGTCAAACCTGGACACCATCTCGGGAAGATGCTTTCGTCCAAGTTCCCAAAGTGTCTTCGCCCGGACGGCGATGACCATGGTGTTCCACAGGTATCCCTCATCCCACAGCAGCCGGGCCTCGGCCCTCCCCGGTTTCTCCCGGAAAGAGTTCACGTTCATTGCCCCCAGGGCCGCCGCCACCGCACTTATTCTCTTTGCGCCCGCCGCCGGTCCGACCCAGCCATAGTCTGTTTCCGGGCTGTCCGGAACGGCCCCGACAAGAATGATGCGGTCCCGATGAGACTCGGCGAGTTCCGCCGCGCGGCGCGCCAACTGGCAGAAGGCCGCCTCCGGCTGCACGAAGTGGTCCGAAGGGAACAGAACAAGGACCGCCTCGGGGTCGTTCAGGAGCGCATAGGCTGCCGGAAGAAACACTCCCGGCGCGGTGCCCGCGTCTTTGGGCTGCTTAATGAGCCGGCCGGGCAGGGGCTGGCTCAGCGCCCCCGCCAGATACGGGTAGTGTCCCTCGCCGACGACAGTCAGAATATGCTCCGGGTGGACAACCGAACAGGCACGGTCCAGCGTGTGCTGGAACATGGACCGCGAACCGGTGAAGGTGCAGTACTGCTTGGGCCGGCTATCGCCAAGCCAGTCATTGATCAGGGGCTGCATCCGCTGCCCTGAACCTCCCGAAAGCACAATGCCCCAGTGCCTTGGGTTGGGCACGGCCGCCTCGGTCCTTGTCGAAGAAGCTTTACGAAGCCCCCGAGTATCATGCTCGTTGTCCGCCAGTCCGAGAGAACCCTGTGCCCGCCGCATAAGCCCCGTCTCCTTAAAGCTGTTGCCGCTGTTGTTCTCAGTGGTCTCGCCGTAAGACGACACCACCAGCCCATTGCCCTCACTGTTCTTCGCCAATAGTCTCCGTCGCATCGACAAGCGCCGTCACCCGGTTGCGCCGCGCATTGAGGTTCAAGTTCCTGCAAACCTTTCGAACCAGGGCATAACCGTCGCCGCGTTCGTTCTGGAGTGCATCCGGCGCGGACGTGTTGAAGAAGCCGAAGCCAAGACCGCCCCCCTCGTTCTCCACCGTAATCTTAAACGGCCCTTCGGACGTGCGCTCAACCCAGCAGCGCACTCTTCGGGACCCATCCTGCGGCTTCCCGCGCATAACGGCATCGGAAAGCAGTTCGCGAAGCACCAGCGCAATCCGGCCCGAATTACTGATGCCCCATTCCGGGGCCAGTTCTTCAAAGCGGCGAACCAACGGGTAGATGCTTGACGGTTCGGAAACCAGCGTAAAGGCAATGTATTCTTTGTCTTTGACGATGGTGAACATGCCCATGCTCCGTTGGTTTGACCGCAGTATTCGAAGCAAGCCCCGTGCCATCCTCGGACCATGTGCAGAAACGCGGCTCCAGAAGGGGTTTTGGCACATTTTTCGGACGATTGAGAGAATGAAGGGGTGTGCCTTGCGGCACATGGGTTGGTTGCGATCCGCGACAAGTGCCAGAAATTTTGGGGATTCTGCGAATGCCGGAATAGGACAGGTGTGCCGGAATTCAAACCTGTTCCGCAAGGCTGGACCGTGGAACCGATTTGCGCGGGTCGGAAGCCTTACGCGCCCCGGTCAAGGCCGGGCACAACGACACAGTCCGCCCATGCGGGCCCATAGGACCGCACCCCCGGGACCTTCCTGCGGACGTGCGGACTAATCTTCCCCGTGATTGAGGCGCTTGTTGAGCGCAGTGCGTGAAATCCCGAGAAGTCGCGCGGCGATGCTCTGGTTGCCCTCGGCGCGGCGCATGGCCTCGGCAATCAGCATGTTGGTCGATTCCCTGAGCGAAGGCAGTCGGTCAAAAAAGGCGTAGGAACTGCCCTCCCCGCCCTCGGTCACGGGCTCCCGCGGCATGTCTTCCTGCGAGATGTGCGCCTCGAAAACGGCCATGGACATCATTCTCGCCGTATGGTGCGAGACCGCATCGGAGACCATGCTCTCCAGTTCTCGCACATTGCCGGGAAAGGCGTGCGTGG
>CAIJOU010000406.1 GCA_903822375.1 Candidatus Hydrogenedentota bacterium | reverse complement strand
CTGGTGCTGGCATCCGTCATCATCGCGTTTACAGGACACTTCGGAGCCCTTCTGGTATATGGGTTAGACTATTTCAGCAACTAGGCTCATTGCGTGTTGTAAAGGGAAACGTGGTCTGACGTACGGTGAGTTGCTTGTTCTGTTGTCTCCGTTGAGTCGAGCCCTCGCTGTAGGAGTGCCTCCACCGAGGGGTAATTGGGGGTGCTTCAAGGGCATTGACCCACGCGCAATGAACGGGCACAGCAGGGAAGGATGCTAACGAGAAGTCTTTGCAGGCCAGTTGCGTGTGTAAGCTGTTCCACAATAATGCCTTATGCTCAAATTCGCGACATCCGGAATTTCTCCAGAATCGCGAATGACTCTATGGAGAAGGCGAAATATGCGTTTCACAAGCTTCGTGTATCAGGGCGGGCCGGCAATTGTTCTGTTCGCGGCGTGCGCCGCCCTCTGTTGTGGCCGGAGTTCGGCGGTGACCCAGGTGAAAGACTTCGAATACGCCTCACGCTATTACAAGATTCAGTTGAGCGACACCGCTCCATTCGTGCGCTACTTCTCCGTGGATGGGTTGGGAAACGGCAAGGTGGAACACAATCCCATCCAGTGGAAGCCGACCTCTAAACCAAGTGGCTGCTTTCTGCGAAAGGAATCCAATTCAAAGGCGGAGCTTACGGGGAGTATTGACAAGAATGTTGCCAACTGGGTCTTTTCGTTTGAGGAGCGTGAGTTCTCCATCACCACGAACTGGGATCAGGCCAATGCGGCGGAGGGCATCACTTTCCGCTTTGCCAAACAGGAGAACCACGCCACGCTGTTGGGCGTGATGGCGGACAGGAATAAGACCAGGCTGCCCGCGGTCCTGCACCTGCCGGACATGGGTTCGTTTCAGGTGGTGGCAGACAAGCCGGGTGTGGTGGTCGATTATGCCGCAAGCCGCAAGGAAGGCGAGCAGTACATTTCGGTGACGCTGCCGGCCGCGACGGAGCAGCAGGGCACGGTCCGGTACACGTTTACGGTGGCGGCCATCTATCCGAAGTTTGAAGGCGTGGAGCAGGACAAATACGCCGGTTACCGGCGCGACTACCTGAATCTCTTTCAGGTGAACCCGGCGGTTCGGGTCATTGCCAACAACTCGTGCAGCGACGCCTGTGCTTTCACTCTGTTTCTTTCCTCCATGCTGGCGCTCAATACGCCGCCGCTGGTGGAATCGCTGACGGCGCTGGATTTGATCAGGATGTCCATTGAGCGTTACCTGAACGGCATGAAGGCCTACGGGCAGGTGGGCTACACGCAGGGTTATGAAGGCACCACGGCGGTGGGCTGGTCTTCCCCGGAGAATTCGCTGGATTCGTATCCCTCACTCATCATAACGGCGTGCAATTACATCAAAGGTTCCAACAATGTTCCGTGGGCCGCGCAGTACTATCCGCAAATCAAGGCGTGGATGGACGACCAGATGAAACGGGATTATGACGGCAACGGCCTGGTGGAGTATGAACTGAGCGGCAACTCAGGGTCTTGGGACGGCGTGCTGCGGCCGGCCAACTGGTGGGACACGATAGGCTTCGGACATGAGGATGCGTTCAGCAACGCCCTTGCCTACGAAGCGCTGAACCTTATGGAAATGGTTGCGGCGCGGTTGGACAAGAAGGAAGATGCGGTGCACTATGCACAACTTGCCGGAAAGCTCAAAGAGTCCTACTTCAAGACCTTCTACAATCCAGCGACCGGGGTGCTGGCCGGATGGAAGAGCAAGGACGGGAAGCTGCACGATTACTATTTCCTCTTTGTCAACAGCATGGCCGTGTATTACGGCCTGGTGCCGGAGGACAAGGTCAAGGACGTGATGACGATACTTTGGAACAAGATGCAGGAGGTGGGATTCACGGACTTTACGCTGGGCGTTCCGGGGAACCTGGTGTCCGTCTGGAGGGAGGATTACACCCATCCCATTCCGCGCTGGGGCGGCGGTGAGAAGGAGGACGGCAGTGACGCTTTCCAACGGTATGAGAACGGCGGGGCGTCGATCAACTGGTCCTACTTCACGCTGAAGGCTTTCAAGAAAGCGGGTCTGCACGAGGCACTGCAGAAGATTACGGACGGCGTTCTTGCCGGGATTGATGCGGGCGCGTTTCAGGGTTCCTGCACCAACGGCATGACCAGGGACTGGAAGACCTGGAACGGCGAATGCTGGGGATATGAGGGTTACCTGTGCGACGGCTATTTGGCGCTGCTGGCGTTGAATCCGGAGGACCGGTAAGGAGATGGCAAGTATGCGGCGTATGGGAAACACGCTTGGGCTTTGCGAAGTGCAACTTCGCCGACAAGTGCGTTCCCAAGTTCAACTTGGGAACGAGATGAGCTATGAAACTGTAACGTCAGGCGGTCTCCGTCTTGGCGGCAACGTTGAGTGCGTACTTCTCAATTCCCATCTCGCGGAGTTTGAACTTCTGTATCTTGTTTGACACGGTCAGCGGGAATTCATCGACGAAGGCGATGTAATACGGTATCTTGTAGTGGGCGATCTCGCCCTTGCAGAAGGCCTTAATCTCTTCGGCAGTCAGGGAGGGGTCTTTTCGTATGACCCACGCGGAGACCTGCTCGCCGTAGTGGACGTCCGGCAGTCCCACGATTTGCGCGTCGTAGATCTTGGGATGGGTGAGCAGAAACTCTTCTATTTCCCGCGGATAGATATTCTCGCCGCCGCGGATAATCATGTCCTTGATGCGGCCGGTGATCCGGTAATGCCCCGCGGGTGTGCGCGTCGCCAAGTCCCCGGTGCGCAGCCATCCATCGGGTGTGATCGTCAACGCCGTTGCGTCAGGGTCCTTGTAGTAGCCGAGCATTACCCCGTGACCGCGCGCCCACAGTTCGCCGGGCTCGCCCTCCGGGGCGTCCTCGCCGGTCTCGGGGCTCACGATGCGCACCTCCACGCCGGGCAGGGTCGCGCCCACGGTGCCCACGCGCACTTCAATGGGGTCCGTGGTCTCGGTTTGCGTGATCACCGGCGAGAATTCCGTCAACCCGTAGGCAATGGTGAGTTCGGTCAAATGCATGAGTTGCGTCACATGCTTCATCAACTCGATGGGGCAGGGGCTGCCGGCCATGATGCCCGTGCGCAGGGTGTCCAAATCATACTCGTCGAAGTTGGGCAGGTTCAGTTCGGCGTTGAACATGGTCGGCACGCCGTAGAGGGCGGTGCAGCGCTCCTTTTCGACGGCGGCGAGCGTTCTTTGCGGGTCGAACGATTCTGCGGGAATCACCATGGCCGCACCGCGGATCATGCAGGTCATGGTTGCAAGGACGCACCCGAAACAATGGTAAAAAGGCACGGGAATGCAGACCCGGTCGTTCTCGGTGAAGTGCTGGCGGCCGCCGATGTGATAGGCGTTCATAAGCAGGTTGCGGTGGGACAGGGTCGCGCCTTTTGGACTGCCGGTGGTGCCGGACGTGTATTGAATATTGGCCGGCATGCTGAAACAGACCTGGCCGGTCCGTTCCGCCAGTTGCGCCTCGTGGACCTGGTGGGACTGGGAAATGAACTCGTTCCAGGGCCAGATTCCCCGGAATGCGGGCGTGTTCTTGATGCTGACCACATGCTCAAGCTGCGGAAATCGGCCATGCCGCTCCTGTTCGTCGAAAAGCACACCGTCGAGTTCCGGCAGCAGTTCCGCCATCATGTTTTCATAGTTGCTGTGTTTGAAGACGTCGGTCAGCAGCAGCACCTTGATGTCGGCGGCGCGGAGAATGAAATCCACCTCATGCAGGCGGTAGGCGGGGTTCACGTTGACCAGGACGGCGCCGATGTAGGCGGTTGAGAACTGTGCCAGCAGCCATTCGGGCCAGTTGGTGCTCCAGATACCGACGTGGTCTCCCGGCGCAATGCCCAAGGCCATCAAGGCCCGTCCCATCCGCTTTACCCTGTCGAGAAACTCCGCATAGGACCAGCGCAGGTTCAGTTCCGGGAACACGACCGCGTCGTGGTCCCCATGGGCGGCAACGGTCCGTTCAAGAACCGCACCTATGGTCAGACCATCCACGAAAGGCTTTTCGTCCATTACCGGGTTCCTTTACGTCAATGCAGGTCCAGACGCGTACCAAGACCTGCTGAGAAAGACTTTTATGCCATGGCCAACCGCGGCTGCAGAGCCGGGATGTGAGAGCGGGGCAAAACGTGTGCAAATGGTAAAGATTCGATGCAGAGTGAGTCAACAGCCTTGGTTGGTGGCGTTTCAGGATTTTCATATCTTCCTGCGGTTGCTTATAATGGCCGGAAACGTTGACCTGCCACACCTGTGCGATTGAAACGTGTTTCTTTGAGGCAGGCAGAGAAGCGCGGGAGAGGCTTTATGCAGGCAGGCAACATGGACCGCAGGGAGTTTATGGCCGGGGCCATGGTGTCGGCTTTGGCGGCGGGGGCCGTGGCGCAGGGGACGCCGGTGAAGAGCCCGAATGAGCGGCTCGGCGTGGGGGTTATCGGGTGCGGGGGGCGTTCGGAAACGCATATCGCGACGCTGATGGAAATGGAGAAGACGGACAAAACGGTGGAGATTGTCGCCCTTTGCGACATATACCGTCCGCGGCTCAGGAAGAAGGCGGAGAAGATCGGCAGGCCGCTGCACGAATACAGCGACTACCATGAGTTGCTGAAAGACCCGGCGGTGGACATGGTGACCATTGCCACGCCGGACCATCATCACGGATACATGGCCATCGCGGCGCTGGAAGCGGGCAAGCATGTCTACTGCGAGAAACCGCTGACGCACTGGCGGCAATGGGAATTGACGAAGAGACTGGCGGAAGTGGCGGCGAAGGCACCCGGCGCGTTTCAGTTGGGCGCACAGCGCATGTCGGACACGGCCTACCACCAGATGAAGCAACTGGTGAAGGACGGCATCATCGGCCAGCCCATCCACGCGGAATGCGGCATTTTCCGCACGGGCGACTTTGGTGAGCGGGGCATGCCCATTGATGATCCGGACGCGAAACCGGGTCCGGACCTGCTGTGGGATGAATTCCTGGGGGATGCGCCAAAGCGGCCTTTTGATGTGAGCCGGTACTTCCGCTGGCGCATGTATGAGGATTACGCGGGCGGCCCGGTGACGGACCTGTATCCCCACGTGCTCACGCAGGTGATTGACATCCTCGGCGTGACCCATCCCTCGCAGGTGGTGGCCACGGGCGGCATTTACCGCTATCCGGAGCGGGAGGTGCCCGACACGTTTAACATGTTCGTCGAATATCCCGAGAAGATCTCGGTTGCGGTGCTGGGGACACAGGGCAGCAGCTATCAGGGCACCGGCGGACGCGACGACATTCGCATTCCCGTGATTCGCGGGTGGGACGGCGCGCTGACGATTCAGGACAATGACATCCTTTTCATTCCCGATGACAGTGTGCGCGGCATGGGCAGAAAGGAACAGCGCTTCCCCATCGAACACGGCTATAATGTGCTGTATCTGATGCGGAATCTCGTGGAATGTGCCCGGACGGGTGCGCGCACGCTGGAGAGCGGGCCCAGTCTTGCCTTCCACACGCAGACGGCGCTGCTCATGGGCATGGCCGCATGGCGCGGGAAGAAGACAGCGGTTTATGATGCGGAGAAGGGGGAGATTGTTGTTTGAATTGGGAATTAGGAATTAGGAATTAGGAATTGGCGTGACCATAAGGGGATAGTTCATGGTTTGGAGAGCTATTGCGGTCTTGGTGTTCTGCGGGGCTTGTGTGGCGCAGACTACGGTCATTACGGGACAGGTCGTGGACAGTTCCGGGACTGGGGCCGCGTCTGCACGGGTGTTTGTTGAACCCGGGCTTGGAGGCGAGTTGGTTGAGGCGAAGGTGGATGGGGAGGGGCGCTTTAGCGCGCAGGGAGCCTTTCAGGGGGCCGTCGGCGTGTTTGCCTTTGCCGCGGGCTTCGGCTTTGCCGGTGAACACCTGACGCTCGCCCTGGGAGAAACGTCCGCGCCGGTGCAATTGACCCTTGCGGCGGCCGCCTCGATCAGCGGAACCGTTGTGAACGACAAGGGGGACCCCGTGTCCGGCGCGCGCATTACCCGGATCGCGTTGGTGCGCCCCTCCAAAGTGGGGATCCCGCTGGCAAAGCTCACCGCGTTTGGCGTATCAGAGCCCAAGAGTGACGCGCAGGGCAAGTTCAAGATTGACGGGCTTCCGCAGGGCGGGGCGGTGGCGATCAAGGTGGGTCATCCGGACTATGCCCAGGAGGCGGTGGATGATCTTTCCGCAGGCCAGAGCAACGTGAAGATAAAAATGACACAGGGCGTGTTGGTTCGTGGCGAGGTTAGATCGCGCCAGAGTCAGGCCCCGGTATCCGGTTCAGTGGTGGTGATTCGAAACGCACAGCCGCCCCATGACACCTCCGTCGCACGGACGGACGGTTTTGGTTCCATCTCGCTACGTCTTGAGCCCGGGGTATATTTGTGCCAGGCGACGGCGGTGGGCCAGACCACGGCGGGCTGGCAAAAGGTGACGGTTTCGGGAGAGTTGCCGGAACAGACTATAGCGCTTGGTTTGGCGGGCGCCGGAGAGATACGGGGCAGCATCGGCGACGCGGTTTCGGGCAATCCCGTGGAGGGGGTGCGCATCCGTCTGGAGAGCGGGGGAAATGTGGCGGCGATGGTGCGCACCAATGCCAAGGGAGCATTCCGCATGGCGGCGGCCGAGGGTGAGAACATACTTTACTTTGACGCAACGCCGGGCTTTCTGCCGCCGGACCCGCGCGCGATGCGGGTGTCGGTCCAGCCGGGTGCCCCGGTGGAACTGCCCGGCATGTGGCTCGTGCCCCTGCCCACCTACAAGGTGCAGTTGGTTGACGAGGATGAATCGACACCGGTGGCCGGGGCCGTCATTACGCTGGTGCGCCCGTGGCAGTTTGGCTGGCTGACGACCGACGACAACGGCTGGGCACAGATTCATGTGGTCAATCTTCCGCAGGACGGACGCATCATTGGGATTGCCGAGCATCCCTCGAAAGGCGCAGGGGCGGTATTCGCGCTGGACCGGGCGTCGGCGACGGGGGCAAAGGTGAAACTTGTGCCCCATGCAAGCGTTACGGGGGTGGTGGTGAACGAGAAGGGAAAGCCCGTGCCCGATGCGGTTGTGGGCGCGGCCTTCCCGGACAGCCCGGTGGACGACCCGCTGCTCTTGTGGCGCACCGTAACGGATGCCGAAGGCCGTTTCCGTTGGGACGCGGTGGTGGCGGGCGTGCCCCAGCGATGTGCTGTGGCCGGGTCGGGCGGTCAGGGGGAATCGGCCAATTTCAATCTGGCTCCGAAAGAGTCGAAGGACCTGGGCACACTCACCGTATCCGGCACCGCAAAAAGCGAGCGCGGTGGGGGCGGCTTCGACTTGGCCCACTGGAGGGATGTGAAGACCGTTTGCGGTACGGTAAATAAACAGAGCGGCCGCCCCTCTCTGGTCGTCTTTTGTGACCAGGGCGAGGCCGGCCCCGTGATTGAGGGACTTGACCAGGCACTGCGCGGCGCAAAACGTACGGGTTGGGATGCCGCCGTGGTTGTCCGCGGCGGCTATGCGTGCAAGGACGCCCCGTTGCCCGTGTTCGCCGGCGTCCCGGCCGGTGCCGCGACGACCTATCTGCTTGACGCAAACGGCGCAATATCGCTGCGCACTTTCGGTTTGCCGCCGCTTCGCTCCATCGTTTCCACGCAATAGAAAGAGAATAAGAATGCATCAGCTGCACAGGACGGCGGCGCTTTGCTGTCTCGCCATGTTTCTAATTTTTGCGGTTCCGTCGTTCGCATTGACGATCAAGGGGCGCGTCCTTATGCCCGACAAGACACCCGTGGAGGGGGCCACGGTCTGGTTGAACCAGTCTCGGCGCGTGCTGCAGCAAACCACGGGCAAGGATGGCGCGTTTTCCTTCGGGGACGTCAAAATACAGGTAACGGAGGTGGTGGCGCGCAAAGCGGGGTTGTGTTTGGCCGGCCGCAGCGGACTTCCCGTGAGCGACATGGAATTTGACCTCGTGCTGGGACCTGCGGCAAGTGTGAACATCCGCGTCACAGACCGGGAATTCAACCCTGTTCCCGGGGCGCACATCCGCACAATGATTGTGTCGGACCAGTTTGGCGTCGCCGTGGAAGACCTCGCAGAACACGGATTCTCCCCGCTTCGCGCCAACGACAAGGGTGAGATATCCATAGACTGCGTTCCCACGGGCGGATTTGTGAAGCTGGTGGTCGGCCACCACAAGTATGCGGATTCGAATGTGGCCTATCTTCCCGTGCGCGACAAGCGGCAGGACATCCAGTTGTATGACGGTGTGCCGGTGCGCGGGCGGGTTACGGCGCAGGGCAAGCCCCTGGCCAAGGCGCGGGTGTCCATTTTCGAAGCCGGTGTTGGCGGACAGCGGGAACTTGCCTCAAGTGTGACCGACCCGGAAGGGTTCTACAGCGTGCGCATTGAACCCGGCGGATACATGGCCACCGTTCGACATCCCGAGTATGCCGCGCCGGTGCCTGTAAACGTGGATGCATCGAAGGCCGAGGGCGCGGTGGCAGACCTTGAAATGCCGGTCACCCGAACACTCACGGGCAAGGTGCTGCTTCCGGGAGACAAACCCTGTCCGGGTTCCCATGTTTCTTTCAGCGTAAACGGTGTGGTCTATGAGGAATGCCTCAGCGACGGCAGCGGGGCGTTCACGCTGAGAGTGGGCTCTCCGAAGGGGGCACTGCTCCTTGGCGCCCCTCCGGGATACCGGACGGCCGACCTGCCGCAGGTGCCGGTGGACATGGGGGAGACGCTCAAGGCGGAACTCCCGCCCATGCGGCTGAAGGAACTTCCGGTGATTAAGGGGCGCATTACCGTGCCCGAGGGTCAGGGGCCCGTTGGAAAGGTGCTGATCGAGTCTTCCGACGCCGAACCGCCACTGCGTTTCCTCTCCGACGAGAAGGGTGCTTTTGAAATCCGGCTGGGCTATCAACCGGAAAAGAACATGGTCACGTTCAAGGCAGAACATGCGCTTCGTCTGCTCCGAAAGGAATTCAAGATCAATCTGGACCAAACCGGGGAGGTGGAATTGCGTTTGGAGCCCTTCGAGCCGGACCTGGGCAAACGGCCGCCGATAGCCGGACGAAATGACCTGTCCAAACTGCTTGGGAAGCCGGCACCGAAGTTCCAATGTTCCGATTGGTACAATTCAACGGCGCTCGACTTGGACAAGCTTCGGGGTAAGGTCGTTGTGTTGACGATGTGGGGCGGATTTGATGACAGCCCGTTTGCCACGGACCGCATGAACCAGTTGCGCGCGCTGTACGACCTGTATGACGGTGTTGCGGACGACGTGGCCATAGTGGCGGTGCATGACGCCGGCAGCGATGCGAACGAGGTGGCCGAGTACGTCCGCCGCTTTGGTTTGCGCTTTCCTGTGGGCAGAGACGCGGACCCCTTTGTCACTTTTGAGAACTACGGCGTGAGTTTCATCCCGCAAACCGTCGTGATCGACAAGCGCGGCGAAGTTCAGTTTGACCAGGTCGAGGGGCGGCTTCTGGAACTGGTCAAGTCGCTGAGGATGAAATAATACAGTCAATGTCAGGCTGGGGGTGTCTGACCATTTGGGGCGTCAGACGAGGGTGCCTGGCCTG
>CAIJOU010000405.1 GCA_903822375.1 Candidatus Hydrogenedentota bacterium | reverse complement strand
GTCGGCGTAGGCGGTGGACAGGCCGGTGGACACGTTGCCCGGCGTGGTGCCGAGGGTGTTCGTGTTCGATCCGGTGCCGGTGCCGTAGGCGAAGCCGATGTTCTGGCCGATGGCAGAAACGCCAACCGCAGTGGCAGTCGTGTTGCTGTTGGCAGTCTGAACAAGGAACTGAGCGTTCGGGTCCGTGATGACGTAGGCAGTCACCGCAGCGGCAGTGTTCACGTCACCAACGCCAGGGAAGTAGTTCGACCAAACGGTGCGCTTGTTCGACACCGACAGGTATTTGCAGCCGGCAAAGATGCCGATCATGCTACCAGCGGCGGCGGCATTGGCCGAGGTGGTGCTGTTGGTGCCGACCTGACAGATGTAGCCCGTCGAAAGCTGCGCCACTGGATCACCCGAGAAAATCTGCGGGTTGGTAGAGTTGGTGGACGAAATCGCAAGCTGCACTTGCTCATAGGTCGGGGACGAACCGGTCCCAGAATACTGCGAAAAACCGAAAGGCGCGTTTGTATTCGCCATGACGGGTTCTCCTTCATAAAAGGAGGCTCCATCATCGCACACCGGGGCGATGGGAAACCGGGTGATAACTAATACCAAACACCCCGAGGTATTTGGGAGGGATAAACCCTGCTGCTCGTCAACATACACAAGTCAAAAAGCAAATAAAAGGGCTTTTTACGGCCCTTTTACTTCGTGTGCTCTTACTCGTCGGCAGGAATGGCAATAGGCGAGTAGCTTTTGTTGATTTTCGATCGAACCTGGGCATGATCGCGCCCGAATTGACCGTCAGGTGCGGAGTTGAGTTGCTCCTCCTTCTTCCGAACCTGATTGCGCGCCTCCTTGTTTTCGATCTGGCGCACTTCGTCAGTGATTTCCTTCGGTCGTTCCATCAGGACCATGCCCTTGCGAGACACAACGCCCTTGGAACCGATGGGCATCATTTCAGGGTGTCTGCTTGCATCGACGGCTTCCCACCCCTTGCGAGCCAAGGCGACTTGATACGCGGGGTCTTCCTGGCCGAGGATGGTGTTGCGCTTCCATTCATACGTCCAGCCGTCAGGGACGAGGTGCGGCGGGATAAAGAACTCGTCAGTTCCTTCATCCATGTCGCCAATGTTGCCGCGCAGTTCGGCGGCGCGACGTGCGGCGCGTGCGCGGGGGTCTTCGTCACGCATAGCCTGTCGCATGGCAGCACGTTGCGGCGCGTCGGGAACCTTGATGTCGGTCACAACCGGTGCGTCGGCAGTCTCAGGTGTTTCAAGCGCCTGTTGTAGGACGCTTTTGGGCGCGGATTTCATCGCACGCCGTGTAATTGAACCACTCATGTTCTATCCTTTCAGTGGATTTTGCCTTCACGCTTCAGCTTCAGCTTTTCTTTCCCGTATTCTTCGGGCGTCATCTTCATCATGCTCGCCATTTCGCGTTCTTCGGCGCTCAGGCGGACGACCGTTTGCCGGTCGCTGGATGATTGACGACTGACGGGTGCCGCTGCCGGCGCTGCGTTGGGCGAAACACGCTGTTGCGTGACTTTTGCGGTCTGTTCCATGGGTGTTTCAGCCTGGGTGGCTGCCGCGCCACGGTTGATCTTCAGGGCGCTTTCGACCTCGGCAAAGTATGCGTCAGTGTCCGGCTGGATGCCGTCTGCAACAGCAAGGTTGTGTGCGTTGATCATCTTGTTGAACAGGCGCTGATCACGCGCGAACTCAGGATGACGCCGGATCCACTCGGCAGAGCGAGGGGTAAGCTGCGATGCTAGCGCCTCGACCGGGTCTGCGGGTTGCTGTCGCGGCGGTTCCTGCCTGGGCGCAGCTTCCATCGCCGCCTTGCCGTTCTCCAGTTGCAGGCGCTTGGCTTCGT
>CAIJOU010000404.1 GCA_903822375.1 Candidatus Hydrogenedentota bacterium | reverse complement strand
GGGGCGCACTCCGTTCGAGAAGATAGCCCGAGTGGCACTCCGTAATGCCCGCCTCCGCAATGGACTGCGCTTCAATGACGGGTGCCGCCTTGGATTTCCATGGAAAAAAGTGCTCCCGGCACTTCGGGGACCATTTCATGATGTCCCCGATCTCGCGTTTGGTACGTTCTTTCTTCATCTTGTACGCCCCACTGTCGTCCCGTGCAGACGACCGACTCCAAAGGCTGAAACCAGCCGTTTCCGCACATGGAATATCTTCATGATAGTAGTTTCACAAATATACACGGCAGTTTTAGCCATTGTAAAGCCCGCCACTTCATGTCAAACTTCGACCAAGACTTTCAAAGTTCGGGTGTGCCTGTGCAAGGGCAGGAACCCAGCAATAAAAAAGGAATAAAAGAGATGGCAAGAAGAGGTTTTACGCTGATTGAGTTGCTGGTAGTTATTGCAATTATCGGCATTCTGGCCGCCATCCTGCTACCTGCACTGGCACGGGCGAGGGAGGCGGCGCGCCGGTCGAGTTGTCAAAACAACCTCAAGCAGTGGGGTCTGGTCCTGAAGATGTACTCGAACGAGGCCGGCGGAAGCTTTCCCCCAATGCAGGTCATGAAGAAGAACAATGACGGCACCATCGGAATCCAGATGGCGGTGGGTCCGGCGGCGGCGGCGGTCTATCCCGAGTATCTGACCGACCCGAACATCAGCGTTTGTCCGTCGTCACCCATGGCGGGCAAGCACTTGGAATGGATCAAAAAGGAAGGTTTGGTGCAGTCGCCATGGCTGGTTGCCCCGGACTATATCTATCTTGGCTGGTGTCTGGACAAGCTCAAACCCTGCGCGCCCGCGTCAAGCTTTACAAACATGTCCGTCATTGCCAGCGCGGGCACGACGATTAACGGCAACACCCTGATTCCGATCCAGATTGGCGCGGCCGTTGACGGGCTCAACATTGTGAACCTGGTCGGCAACAACGGCCAGGCGGCCGCCGCCGATGTGGACAAAGACGTGGACCTGTCGAGCACCTCCTGGTCGGCCTATGGCAACGGCGGTTCGAACAAGATTTACAGGTTCCGCGAAGGCATCGAGCGTTTCCTGATTACGGACATCAACAATGCGGGTTCGGGCAACATGGCCCAAAGTTCGCTTTGGCTCATGTCGGACATGTTCACGACCGGCAGCAAGGACACGAACTTCAACCATGTTCCCGGCGGCTGCAACGTGCTGTACATGGACGGGCACGTTGAATTCATCAAGTACGCCCCGGTTCCCGGTCTGACAACCATGACTCCGCAACAGGCCGAACAGGCGCTGCAGGGCTCGACCGAGCCCGTACTCGCCACGGTTGCCAGCGCCATCGGTGCCATAGGCGATGTCTGATCTCGCCAGTAACTTTTCCCGGGCAGTCCACGGGGAGCCTGGGCACGAAGTTACCTCCTTCGTGCCTGGGCACCCCGTTGTCTCCATGCTCACTCCGTCGAGAGTCCCCGGCCCTCACGCCCTGCTGCGTCATGGGCTGCCGGGTTCCGTGGATGTGCATTCGGAACGGACATGTCCAGTTGAAAGCGGATTAGCCATCTGTTAACCCAAGTATTTCTTTCCAGTCCCGGCTCCAACCGGCGGCTTGGCTGACGTGACTGACAACTCCCGTCGGTTTTGATCGTAGCCTCTCGGAATCGGCATTACTAATAATGGATGCCCACAATGGCAAACGGTTTATGGATCACGAAAACGCCCACCGCCGATTTACCATTCACTCTCCCAAACGGCAGGTCAGCGCCTGTTTAAGAAAAGGTCTCTCTCGCATGAGGACAAGAATGGTATACAGCATTGCCGTCATCATGGCGGGAACATTCCCTGCGCTTGCCGCCCACGCGGAGAATCCACTCCTTGGCATATCGGGCATCTCGATTGCGCCGCATGTGATGGCGGACTCGATGCGTTATTCACACGACCCGGAACCGGCGGTCGGAGCGCGCGTGCAGCTGTTTGTGCGAAATGACGCTGCACAAGACAGCAAACCGTTGGTACTGGATAGCAAGACGCGGATACTGTTTGACGGCAAGTCTCCGGCGGACTTGCTCGCGTCCCACGCATGGGCTTGGCACGATACGCCCGCAGCAACGCCGGATGAGAGCCTTGCATTGCCGCCCGGAGCGCTGACAGTGTGGTCGTTCAACGGTCGGCTCGCACCGTTTGGACCGGGAGGCCGGTTCCCTGTTGAAGCAGGCCCTGAAACCGCTCCATGGCTGACGAAAGACATCTCCGTCGACAAGCCGAAGTATTGGTTATCTGCCGTAACATTTCTTGCGCCAGATGCGGCCATCCAACCCGACAGTATGGTGGTCCATGTCGCCAACGCATCCGAGTCGCCCGTGGAAATCCGTTCCTGCCGTCTCTGGTTGCCTCAGGATCCGAAGTCTCCGCGTGTGTTGCTTCCACAGCCGCCGCTGCAATCGCTTCAGGCGTTCAATGGCCACGTCGAAATTCCCGCGGGTGATCGCGGCGGTTTTTCCGTCAAGACCGACCCGCTTCCGCTTACCTATGCCGCGGTTGAGGTCACGTTGGGACGACGCGGAGCCGATGCCGTTTCAGTCTGGGGATACCTGCGCATCAAGCCGGAGCGTTTTGATATCTCGGGCGGGTGGGTCAGTGCGACCGCTGGTGAAGCCTATCTGAAGGCACTCAAGCGGCTTCACGTCAACACGGGCCATCTTGCCATTACACCGGGATACAGCGACACAGACCTCTATGCGCGCTACCCGTTGAAGTACTTCAACAAACTGACGCCGTTCGAGACCTACGACACCGACGAGATGCTGCCACGAATCCATGCCGTCGAGTTTCTTGGCGAGCCGCAGTACGGCGGCGGCCGTCCCGTCCCACCGCAGGAAGTATGGGGAAAAACTGCATCCCTACGCCACGACGCGGCTGGCGACGACAGTAACGCAGAGCGAGGAGCGCATATGGCGGGACTATGCCGGCCTGAGCGATTTTCCGCACTATGATGCGTATCGCGTTACCGCTCCGTCGCCGGATGCCTGGCGCAAGTACGAGCGCTGGGGAAAGGAACGGATTGGTTGGGGGGCGCCGCTGGAAACGATTGGCGACATGTGCCGTTCTCTGCGCGAGTTGAACCGCCCCATGCCGTGCGCGATCTGGTCGCAAGGCCCGCATGATGGCTGGAGCAGGTGCGGCGGACGCACACGGACATCGCCGACGCCGGACGAAATACGGATGCAGGCCTATCATGCCGTCTCAACGCGCATAACATCACTCTACTGGTTCAACCTCAGCCTGAAAACCCTGGTCAAGTGGCGCGACACGCTGGACGAACTTGGCCGAATCGGACGTGAACTGCGCATGCTTGACGAGTTCATCCTTGAGGGGGATGCGTATCAATTCGAACGTCTGACGCGCGGTAGGGAAAAACTGGATTGGGATATTGCGTCGGTATGCGGGCCCCATGCCGCATTGCTATTCGCGCTCGATCTGGACTATGTCCCGGATCCCCAAGAGAAGGTCTTCAAGTTTGGTTCGCCCCGAAAAGCCAAGTGGCGGTTTCACCTGCCGTCGTACCTTGAAAACGTGAAAGATGTCTTTCGCCTGGATGCCGACGGCGTCTACGATGTGAAGTGGTCGCATAAAGACGGTGCCGTGGAGATTCACGAGAAGACGAGTCGTGTCGCCATTTACGTTGCAACACCTGATCCGCAGTTGCGTGCATCTATTGAGAACAAGCGCCAAGGGCTCATCAGCGCCGAGAAGGCGCTTCAGTGTGATCCCGCGCGAAGTGACGCGGACTTTCAACAGCTTGTGCAGCTGCTCGAGTCCGCGAAATAGAAAACATCGACAGAACCGGTCATGAGAAGACACAGAACAATTCAAGAAAGAACGATTTACAAGATGAGACAGTACAAGCATGTTTTCCTCCGCTGTTGTGAAATAGTTCTCATATCAGCCCTGTGTGTTCTTTCTGAGGCTGCTTCGGCGCAAGCTGGGTTGTATGATTGGGCTGGTGCGCCCCACTTGTGCCCGGGTGTTCGTAACGCCTATGTTCACGTGGAAACCCCGCGCCCCATGGATATCCATTGTGTTCAGGCGGACACGCTGGAGCCTGGACTAAAATTCCACACAACGGGCCGAGGCCCCGGGTGGGTGGAAAACAGCACCGAAACCCTCACCCAAACCACACGCGATTTCATGCGCGTCTCCCGCAACGGGGGCATTAAGATGGTTGTGGCCATTAATGCGAATGCGTGGAACCTCTCGGCTTGGTTTATGCAAACACCTGCCGATTTGCTGGGGTTTGCGGTTTCGGATGGCGACTTGGTGTCTCCGGGAAACAACTATCCTTCTTTGATAGAGAAGACTGACGGCACGGTGTCCATAACGCCCACCACGGCGTCCACGCCGGTGGATACGATTCATACGGCTGTGAGCGGATTTGGATACTGCCTGACGAACGGGACACTTGGGGACCCGGGCGGAGACTTGGCCCCGCGCACCGGCATAGGTGTGTCTGAAGACAGCCGTTATGTGCTGCTTATGGTCATTGATGGGCGCCAAACGGCAAGCCAGGGGGCGACGTGGTCCGAAGTCGGGGCTTGGCTGCAACACTTTGGTGCCTATAACGGCATCAATATGGACGGCGGCGGGTCCACGACACTCGCGCGCTGGGATCCAAATGCGATTGGCGATGCAAGGGCGGTGCTCATGAACAGTCCCGTGGGCAGTGGCTCAGGCGTTGGAACAGAACGCTGGAATGGGAACAACCTGGGCATTTTCTTGAACCGCCTGGAAATCGTGCAGCAGCCCCAAGGGGACACGATTGAGAAAGGTGTTTGTCATCGCCTGACAGTCGAGATTGAGGGCGCGACTGGAATTCCGCACTTTGTATGGACAAAAGACAATAACGTCCTGACGGCGGCACCGGATGAACCTTGGCTGGATTTGTGCCCGGCAACCCTCGATGAGAGTGGGGTTTATGCGTGTAGAATTACCGACGATGCGTTCACTGTGCAGTCACAGACGGCGACCATACAAGTGACGAAACTGCCGTTGGGATGGCTCCCACTTTCACTCGTCTTGCTCTTTGTTGGGGCCAGGGTGCGTGCCCGGAGTGTTTCATGATGGGCAATCCTTCACACGACTCCTGCACATAACTCTCAGGCATCTCGTGGGAAGGCGGACCGGCTCTTGAGCGATCGCCATTCGAAGTCGATACGGCTTTAAGAACAAGAAAGGAAGTTTCGATGACTCGTATGTTAATGGTGTTCGCAGCAGTTCTCTCCCTTATGCGGCCTGCCGCCGCTGAAGACGCCGTGCAGGTTGTCATGTCCTGCCAGGACGGCTCCAAGAGCCTTTCGGAGGAGAAGCCGCTGCAGTTCGGTAAGGAACGCAAGACGAAAGACCCCGTTATTGAGGTGGAATTGTCGAAGAAGGGTCAGTCTATCCTCGGATTGGGCGCCTCGTTTGACCACTCGACCTGCGAAAACCTGTCTAAGCTGTCCGCGGAGAAACGCGAGGAAGTCATCGACAAGCTGATGAATCCGGAAAGGGGCATCGGCATGAACCTGATGCGGGTGTGCATCGGCGC
>CAIJOU010000403.1 GCA_903822375.1 Candidatus Hydrogenedentota bacterium | reverse complement strand
GAAATGCACGCGTCCGTGGGCACCTGCCTGGGCGGGGTCCATTTTGAGCTGACCGGTTCGCCCGTCACCGAATGCGTGGGCGGGTCGGGCGGCGTGCGCGCCCAGCAGTTGGGCGAGTGCTACCAGACCGCCTGCGACCCGAGACTCAACGGTGCGCAGGCGCTGGAAATGGCCTTCCTCATCGCCCGGTTGTTGCGTTGACAGGCTTGCCCCAAGGCCCGTTTTTCGCGTATGGTATGGCTCCTTTCGCGCCCCGATAGTTCAGTGGATAGAACGAACGCCTCCTAAGCGTTAGACACAAGTTCGATTCTTGTTCGGGGCGCCATTTCTATCTTAAGCAACACCAATGACTTGAGAGCTTATAGCGAAGCTTAATAATGGGGTGCATTGCGGCGCGAAAACGGGTCAAATGGTCCGAAAGGAGGACGCGTGGGAACCCCAAAGCTGCTATTCAACAGCATCACCCATCGTTACGGGGTCAGAATTAACGTTCGTGACCACTGGGTTGAACGCACTGAAGACAAGAAGGGTAAGGGGCGCCGCAAAGGCCAGGAACCCACCAAGCGCCTGACTGACCGCACTATCACTGACCACTACACCGGCGATACCTGCAACAAGGCAATCACGCGCACTTGCAAGCAAGCGAAGGTTCCCCACTGGCACCCGAACCAACTGCGCCACAGCGTGGGCACAGGCGTTCGAGAGAATTACGGCGTTGAGGCGGTCGACGCTGTGCCCGGGCACGCCCACTTGAACACCACCGAGATTTACGCCCAGACCGGCCTGGCCTGGCTGAGAAGATTGCCGCGGAGATTGGGTAGGGTAGAACTTCGGACTTAGAATCCGTTGACCGCAAGGTCATGAGGGTTCGAATCCCTCCTCGCCCAACACTATTTTTTTTGCGGCGCAACGACTTTTATGGGGGAGGGGTTAGGTCAACGGACTTTGCGATGTTGCCCCGGCCTCTTTCCGGACCGCCGGGCGTACATCGCGAACGACCGTTTGCGGATTGCGTGCCAATGCACTGAATCAAGACAGGACGGGGTTCATTTGCCCGCCGCGAATAATCTGTAGCTCTTTCCCCCCTGGGTGTCAAACTCCATAAGCGAACTTTTCCGGATGTTGAAGGGGTTGATCTTCTTCGGTTTTGCCTGCGGCGACAAGATGTATAGACTCTGACCAAAGAAGGGGTTTGGGTTGGGACCTTCTGCCTGCCTGCACTGCGCATCCAGTGCTTTGAGCGGGTCGACTGAACGAACGCGGCAAACTCCGCCGAGGCTGGAATGCACCGTTGCCTCGGTAAGCCGGTAGTCTTTCCATGCCATGTCAACGACAAAACCGCCCCTTGCCACCAGGCCCTTTACACTGCCGTCGGGCCATGCCTGCGGAAGGGCGGGCAGCAGGCTGATTTCGCCGGCATGACTCTGCAGCAACATCTCCGCCATCGCGGCGGGCATGCCAAAACCGACATCCGCCTGAAACCTGTTGGCGCCGTTGGCCGAGAACAGGTTCAATTCGGTTTCAGGATTGCTGTTTGCGGGCAGCGCGCTGTTGTTTCGCAGGATGCGCATCAGGTAGCGTTCGGCGACATCCCCCTCTTCGAGCCTTGCCCAAAGGGCGACCGTCCATGGGGCTCCCCAGCAGGTGCCGGCCGAATCGGCGGGAATGCCCTGCTCCCATCTCTTGCCGAGATGCGCGATCAGCGAGGTCCTGACGCCGGATGCAATGTCGGTAGTGCCACGCAAGCTAAAACACGTCCCCGGATAGAACCCATACAGGTGTGTCCAGTGTCTGTTCCGCCAGTCCGCGCTGTCCCGGTCTTCCAACCATTCCTGAAGCTGGCCCCATCTGCCGATTTGGGGCGGTGCAAGTTGGGGCAGGGTCGCGGCGAGCGTCTCCCGGAATTCCTTATCAATGCCGAGTATGTCGGCAGCTTTTATGCAGCAGCTGAAATTCTCGTGGGCCAACTGCATGTCGCCCGAAGGGGCCATGCACATATAGCTGCTCCCTTCCGGTGAATTGGACGGGCCGTCCACGAGCCAGCCGTTGCGCGGGTCCTTCGCCATGATGTCGAACATGAACTGGGCCGAGTCCCTTATTACCGGATAGACACGCTGGAGATATGCGCGATCTCCGGTGAAAAGATAGTGCTCCCATAAGTGCTTGCAGAGCCAGGCACCGCCGGTCGGCCAGAAACAGAGGCGGGGCGGTCCCGACATTGCGGTGAACCGCCAAATGTCGGAGTGGTGGTGGTCGCAAAACCCGCGGGCGCCGTAGAGTTCCCAGGCAGTGCGCCGCCCCGCCTGCGCCAAGTCCTCCATCAGCGCGGTAAGCGGTTCGACACATTCCTCCAGGTTCAACACCTCGGCGGGCCAGTAGTTCATCTGCAGGTTTATGTTCGTTGTGTAGCTGCCGTTCCAGGGGGGATTGAGAAACTCATTCCAAATACCCTGCAGGTGCGCAGGCTGTCCGCCCGGACGGGAGGAGGCCATCAGCAGATATCGGCCGTACTGCAAGTAGAGCGCCGCAAGGTGATTGTCCCTGCCGCCCCTGGCGAGCGAATCAAGACGCTCATCCAAAGGCTGTTGGGCGGATTCGGCGCCCCCGAGGTCAATGGCGACCCTGTCAAACATGCCGCGATGCGCGTTCACGTGGGCCTCACGAATTGCCTCGTAGTGCTTGTCGGAGACGGCGGCCAAAACCTCTTGGCACTCCGCCGACGGGTCGCCGCTGATGTCCCTGTAGCTCTTGAAGCCGGTGGCGGCAACGAGCAGCAAAGTGGCCGAATTGGCGGACTCAACCCTGATGCCTTCCCGAGTGCCGGTCATGTTCCCCCCGTCCGCGACAACCCGCAGCGTGGACTCGAACTTGAGGCCGTCCCGGCTCTTGCCGCGCAGAATAAACCTGTCCGGTGCGACGAACTCCGTGGTCGCGTCTTGAGGGCTGTTCAGACAGGCGGTGAAACTGACGCATCCCGGCTGGTCAGCGGCAAGACGGGTGACGATCATGTTGTCCGGCACGCTTGCGAAGACCTCGCGGGTGAAGTTGACGCCGTTGCTTTTGTACGAAACGCCTGCAATGCCGCTGCTGAGGTCGAGCACCCTTTTGTAATTTTCCACCTCCGCCCGGCGGTCAAATTGAATCCTCAGGTCGCCCACCGGCTGCGGCGAACCTTCGCTTTGGCTCTTTGGAAGCATGTGTTCGGCCGCGAACTTCTCGGCATCGAGATTCTTTCCGTCGAATATCATCTGCCGGATTTGCGGCAGGTATTGGGATGCGTTGTTGACGACCCCGTCGGTTTCGGAGGTGAGGGGTTTGCCGGACCAGAAGGTGTCCTCATTGAACTGGATACGTTCGTCGTTTACAAGGCCAAAGACCATCGCGCCCATCCGGCCGTTGCCCACGGGCAGCGCTTCCAGCCATTCCCGCGCGGGCTGGCGGAACCAGAGCGTGAAACTCTCGTTGGGCGGTTCAGCGCTGCCGCTGAATGCTGTAATCGCAGTCCCCGCCTTCGGCCCTCCGTTGTCCGGAGACAGTTTGGCAGCGTTCTGTCCATCGGCGCTATCGGGAGAGACCGGCCATTTCGCCCACGCGGGGTCGTCACCGCCCCTGAACTGCCACTGCCCCTCAAGACTGACCATCCCGGCTGAGCAGGAGAGATTGGGCGTCGCCGCGGCGAGGCCGTTGCCGAGATAGACGCGCACCGCGATTAGGTTGTACCCGCCAAACCGGACCTTCTCCGGCGGAATGGTGTAACGTCTGGGCTCAGAATCTGCGGTGTTTATTCGTTTGGCCCTTCTTCCGGTTGGCATAGAGCCTTTCGCACCGACTTTGACGCCGTTGAAGAAAGTCTCGTCACACTTCTCGATCACGCCAAGGCTTAACAGGAGGGCCTGGCCCTTCCATGAATCCGGGACCTTGACAAAGCACCTGTACCAGCCCAGGTCATTCCTGTAGACGGGCAACGTATTGTCATAAATCCTCGCGGCGGCGTCGGGCACATTGATCCACTGCCAGTCTGAATCTCCAGGGATACCCGTTGCGGCAATCGCCGCTTGGGCAAGCCCGGCAGACATGAGGAAAAGGAACACGATGGTCTTCACTGCCCTGTGCTCAACCATACCGTCTCCTTGGGAAGTTCCCCGTATTTGTTTCCGCCGGTGCTGCCGAGAAAACAGCCACCCTTGCCTGCGCCGTCCATAGTGGTGACACTTTGAGGCGAAAAGGATCCCAATTACTTGACCGTTTGTCGCGACCACGGGGCCCTTTGCAGCCAACCTCCGAAATAGTTTCGCTCACTCTTCTTTGGGGATATCGCTTCAATCCATTGTGTGCGGTTGTCCTGTCCATTGATCAAGAGTATCTGCTCGCCCTTTTTTAGGTCAATCTTGTACAGGTTGGGGGCGATGTTCGTGAGTTTCTCTTTGGCCGCTCCGACAATGGTAATGTTTTCCATGTCGGTCTTGACAACGCACGGCTCACCCGCTTCACTGTAGACTTTAATGAGCACGGTTCTTCCCGCTTCTCTCTTGGCACTTACAAGGAAAGCACCTTCTGTGCGCAAATCGGCAAAAGCCGCGTCTTTCCATTTCTCCGGAACAGCGGGAAAGATGCGGATCTTGTCGCCCCAGCTTTGGAGCAGCATTTCATGAACGGATTGCGCCGCCGACAAGGGTGTTTCAATGACCGGATTGCCCCATTCGTTGTACAGCGTATTGGGTGTAATGTAGACTTTTGAAGAGCCATTCTTGTCCAACAGGGCGTCAAGATAGCCCAACGCTGCGTTGCCATTTCCCAGGGTCGCGGCAATGCACGCGGCCCCCGTGAAGGAGTAACCCGCCAAAGCCTCCGGCTTGCTTTGCCAGTAATCCAGTGATTGTTGCGCGATCTGTCTATTTTCCGGCAGATCTACATTCAGTTCATGCAGCGGATATATCATGAACAAATGCGAAAAGTGCCTGTGCGACAGGTCATACGACTGATTGCTTCCGATCTTGAAGCCATGGTCGTCTTTGGGGTAGTCCACAAGGTTTTCGAGCACATTTCGCCATTGGGGCGCCAATGGGTCCCCGGCATCCAGCAGGGCGTCCATCTTCAGCAAAGTTTCACAACCCCAGCGCAGGAGGGACAAATCAAAATTGGTGTCTCTGGCGGTTCCGTATTCGGGAGAAAAGGTGGGCGGCAAATGCAGTTTTCCTGTCGAATCCTTCTCCAGGAAAT
>CAIJOU010000402.1 GCA_903822375.1 Candidatus Hydrogenedentota bacterium | reverse complement strand
CAAAGGTCAGCCCGATCTCCTCGTGCACCTGGCACTGCACAAGGCGTTCGATCTGGAGTTCGACCGGGTCCTCGGTCGTGATGATCTTCACGTCGGGCGTGTTGAGCACGTTCAGGCAGGCGTACAGGGTGGTGGTCTTGCCCGATCCCGTCGGGCCCGTCACCAGCATGATGCCGTTCGGCTTGTTGATGGCGGAAAGCACTTTCTTGTGCACCGCCTCGCTCAGGCCGAGCTGGGCGAGATCGATCTTGACGGCGGTCCGGTCCAGGATGCGCATCACCACGCACTCGCCGTAGAGGGTGGGCAGCGTCGCGACGCGCACGTCAATCACGCTGTCGCCAATCTTCAGCTCAATGCGCGCGTCCTGCGGCAGGCGGCGCTCGCCGATGTCCATGTTGCAAATGACTTTGACGCGCGACACCAGCGCGATGCTGGAGGCCTTGGGCGGGTGGACCACCTCGTGCAGCACGCCGTCAACCCGGATGCGCACGCGAAAGTCGGACTCATACACCTCAAAATGGATGTCGGAGGCGCGCTTCTGCACGGCGGTCAGGAAGATCAGGTTCACAATCTTGATGACTTCAGGCTGCTGCGTGAGTTCGACCAGGTTCTCCGTGTCGCCCACCACCTCCTGGAGCCCCATCTCCGCGTCGGTCAGGTCCTTTTCGCCCACGCGCTCCGTCAGGTCGGCCAGCATCTTGCCGATCGATTCGGTCTCGTAGGAGTAGTTCTTTTTCTGGGCCTCCCGGACATCGTCCGGGTTGCTCACCGCGCCGCGCAGCTCGCGGACCTCCGGAAAGTCGCCGCAAATGATCTGGTGCAGGTCGTCCAGGGTCTGCAGGTTCAGCGGGTCGGCCAGCGCCACAGTCAGGACGCCGTCAGAAAAGCGGACCGGAATCACGCTGTAAAAACGGGCCACGTCGCCCGGGACCAGCCGGATTACCGTGTCCATGATGCTCATCTTGGTCAGGTCAACGCGCTCCATCCCCTGCTGCACGCCCAGCGCCTCAATGACGTCCTGTTCGGTGCAGTAGGCGAGCGACACGAGAATGCGGCCCAGCATGTCGCCCGTGAGGCGCTGCCGCTGCAACGCCTCGTCGAGCTGAATCGGTGTGATGACCCCCTGGTCAACCAGGATGTCGCCGATTGGTCTCGCTGTTTTTGCCGCAGGTGCCATTCTGTGTTATCCCGTGTTCCTTCCCGTCATCCGGGCCGCTGGCCGGGACCCTCGCCGGGGCCGCCCTCTATATTAAACGATTTGGCCGCCGTGGCGAACTCCTCCGCCTGCTGGCAGCGCGACACCACGTCCTCGTAGCGGCAGACCCCCTTGCGGTAGAGCATCAGGAGGTGTTCGTCCAGCAGGTTCATGCCAAACTTATGGCCCGTCTGGATGGCCGAAGTGATGCGGTATGACTTGTTTTCGCGGATGAGGTTCTGGATGGCCGGCGTGGCGATCATGATTTCGTAGGCGGCCACACGGCCGAAACCGCTCTTGCGCGGCACCAGCGTCTGCGAGATCACCGATTTCAGGTTCCCCGCGAGCTGCGTCCGGATCTGCTCCTGCTGGTTCGTCGGGAACGCGTCCACGATGCGGTCGATGGTGCGCACCGCGCCGGTCGTGTGCAGCGTGCCGAACACAAGGTGGCCGGTTTCGGCGGCTGTCACAGCCGCTTCAATCGTCTCAAGGTCGCGCATTTCGCCCACCAGAATTACGTCCGGGTCCTGGCGCAGGGCGCGGCGCAGCGCTTCGGCGAAACTGGGCACGTCGACGCCCACCTCGCGCTGCGTAATGATGCTCTTCTTGTGGTTGTGGTAATACTCGATCGGGTCCTCGACCGTGATGATGTGATGGTCGTGGGTCTCGTTCAGCCAGTCGAGCATGGTGGCCAGCGAGGTGGTCTTGCCCGAGCCCGTGGGCCCCGTAATCAGGATGAGCCCGCGCGGCTGGGTGATTACCTCCTTGAGGCTCACGGGAAGGCCCAGTTCCTCGAAGGTCATGATCTTGCGCGGGATCAGGCGCAGCACAAGCCCCACATAGCCGCGCTGCTTGAATATCGACACACGGAAGCGGGCCACGTCCTCAAAGGCGAAACCGAAGTCCGCGCCGCCCACTTCCTGCAGTTCCTGCTGGTTGTCCACCGACGCGATGCTCTTCATGAGCCGCTCTGTGTCCTCGGCCGCCAACGGACTGTCGCCAAAATACTGCAAGTGTCCATGCACGCGGCCCACCGGGGGGTCGTCCACCGCGAGATGAAGGTCGGATCCGTCCCGGTCGATGAGCATCCGCAGCAGACTCACCATCTCATACGCCATGTGTGCTCGCTCCTGCCTGTTTTTCCGCCGCCTCGATCTTGGCCGCAGCCCTGTCGGCCGCATGCTTGAGCGGCTCGTCCACGCGCGTGCGGCGGTTTACCTCTTCAATTGTCGTGATGCCGCGGCACGCCTTGTCCCAGGCGTCCTGGCGCATCGTCTTCATTCCGCTGAGGCGGGCGACACGGCGCACCGTGGTGGCGCTCTCTCCCTTCATCAGCATGCGCCTTATGTCGTCGTTCGTCACCAGCAGCTCGTAGGCGCCCTTGCGGCCCTGATAGCCGGTCCGGTTGCAGTTGTCGCAGCCTTCGCCGTGGGTCAGTTCAACATCGTTCCAGTCCACCTCGAGCCCGAGCCGCTCCATTTCCTCCTCGGGGGCCTGATAGGGCCGTTTGCAGTTGGTGCAAATCAGGCGCACCAGCCGCTGCGCCAGAATGGCGCGCACGCCGGACGCCACCAGGAACGGTTTGATCCCGATGTCTATCAGTCGGGTGAAAGAACTCGATGTGTCGTTGGTGTGGAGCGTCGAGAAAACAAGATGGCCGGTAAGCGCGGCTTTGATCGCAATCTCGGCCGTCTCTTTGTCGCGGATTTCGCCCACCATCACGATGTCCGGGTCCTGGCGGAACATCGAGCGGAGCGCCCGCGCGAAATCCCAGCCGATGTCGTGGTGGATCTGCACTTGGTTGATGCCGGAAAGCTGGTATTCCACCGGGTCCTCGACGGTGATGATCTTTCTCTCGGCCGTGTTCAGGTTGTTCAGCGACGCGTACAGCGTGGTCGTCTTGCCGGAGCCGGTGGGGCCCGTGACAAGCACAACGCCCGTGGCGTTGTGCAGCAGCGTCTCCCACATCTGCTGGTGTTCGGCGCAAAAACCCAGTTCGCCCAGGCCGAGCAGCAGCCCGCTCTTGTCCAGGATACGCATCACGACGCTTTCGCCGTACACGGCCGGCAGCGCGCTCACGCGCAGGTCCACGGCCTTGTTGCCCAGCGTTATTTTGATGCGGCCGTCCTGCGGCACGCGCCGTTCCGATATGTCCATGCCGGCCATGATTTTCAGGCGAGATATGATGGCCGCCTGCGCGCGCTTGGGCGGCAGGGGCATCTCCTGCATCTCGCCGTCAATCCGGTACCGCACCTTGATCGTCGTCTTCGCCGGCTCCACGTGGATGTCGCTCGCCCGCAGGCGGAACGCCTCCATGATGAGCTGATGCACGTACTTTACAACGGGGTTGTTCTCGTCATTCGGATCCCCGTCAAGACCGCTGGAGCCCGACCCGCCGGCATCCGGCACGCCCGACTCTGCCGCGGCGATGCTGGCCATGCTCAGGCCGTCCGCGCTCATGGAATCCAAGCTGGCCAGCGACCCCTGCATCGACGAACTCATATTCGACTGCGTGCTCAGTGAACTGAGGCTGCTCGCGCTGCTCGCCGAGGAAAGCAGCGATTCCACGGTGTCTTCTTTGTGCCCGTAGTATTTGTTCAGCGCGTCCTGTATCTCTTCCGGTGTGGACAGGGCCGGCTCCACCGGCCGGTCCAGCAGACGCCCCAGATTGTCCAAAGCATTGATGTTTGTCGGGTCGGCCGTCGCCACGACCAGCGCACCGTTTCGCTCCTCGATCGGGATCACGCGGTACAGCATCGCGATGTTGCCGTCCATCATATCCTTGATCCGCTTGGGAATCTCCACCTGCGAAAGGCGGACCACAGGAATACCCATCTGGTCGGCCAGACCCTCGGTGATATGGCTCTTGCTGATATAGCCGAGCCGCACCAAGATCTCGCCGATCTTGCGGTTCGCCATGGTCGTCTGCTGACGGCGCAACCCCTCATCCAGTTGATCCTGGGTGATTATGCCCCGTTCCACCAGTCGTTGACCAAAATAGGTATAGGTGGTTTGCATGCGCTTTGTACCTTGTTCCTGCTCCCTATTACTCTACCAGACGGACACGCTCTTGTCAATGTAAATAGTGTGAATGGATACTGATATAATTGGACTTATGACGATATCTGTCAACAGATTCCTCATCAGCTGTCGTCATGCGGAAGAAAACCGCCCTCTCTCGCACCACACGCACAACTTCACGCGCACATCGGACATGACTTCCTTGTCCGAAATGCTGTCAATCAATATCTAATTGTCACCCAAAGGCCAACTCAAGTCAAGCCCCACCACAACAGTTCACCCGGTGCCTGCCGGGGTTTCGTTCACCATGTGCTGTGGAACTGTCCGCCATTGCGTTCAAAGCACTCGGCAGGCTCCAATGAGGCCAGGTCGGCGCTCAAGAACTCGCTCTTGGAGGTTTCCACGGAGAGGATACAGGCGGGCGGGGCGGCGCCGGCAGGCTGCTCGTTGACAAAAATATAGCCGTGAAACCGAACGTATTCCACGGTGTTGGCCTTGTCACCGGTGAATATCTCGTACAGCGTTCGCAGCGGCAATTCGTAGAGCAGGTTGGCGTAAATGGCATTGCGCTGCTCGTCCGTCAGCAGGTTCTCGCGGAAGGAATCGGTCGCTTCCACATACTCGACCGAGTCCAGTCGGGGCATGGTGCGCAGGGGCGGCATCAGATAATCGATCAACAACCCCTTCTGCTTTGGAAAGTAGTCCAGGTCATAGGCTTGGGGAAAGAAGTCCGGATAGGGCGAAGTGGAGAGCAGCAGGTCGAAATAGTCCAGCGCTGAGTAGGGTTCTCCGAGCAAATAGGCTTGGCCCTTCGCGTCGATAAGGGGACGGCACTGCTCCCGGGCGGCCAGATAGCGCTGCCGTGCCTCCTGCCAAATCTGCACCGCACGTTCATACTGGCTCTTCATGTTGAGCAGGGTTTGGTTGTACTGCCGGAGCTGCTCCTGATGCACATGCTGGATGCGCCGGCAGATTTCCTCCCATTGCCGGTGCGTTGCCTGGTAGCGCTGCCGGGCGACCGCCTCTTTCTCCTCACGGCGTCCCTTTACCATCAGGTCCATCGAATCGAGCTGGGGCAGATAAGCTTCATCCGTGGGCTGGGGCTCGCGCGGATGGGCGGGCATTTCAGGCTTCACCGGCCATTGCGGCGGCTCCGGCATGGGCAGGGGATAGTCCGGGTAGGTCTTGAAGTCGTCCCAACTGGCCGTGATGGGCCGGGAAAGCGCCTTTCGAAACAGGTCTTTGAGCGGTGCCAATTCCTCGCGCGCCAGCATGGTCCGGCTCTCGGCTATCTTCCGCCGGTGAATCGGCCGCAAATCGGGCCGCTTGGCGTTCATCTCCAGCCCCAGACGGCGCCGCTTCAGTTCCGAACGGTGCTCCCATTGCGCGGCCCAAAGGGCAAGCTGCTTGGCCGCCTTGTGCACGACAAACATCGGCATGTCGCTGGCGATGACCCGGTGCTTGTTCAGCGCCGGATAGCGCACCGCCATCCGGTACCGTTCCAGCCCCGAATCACTTCGAAACAGCTCCAGCTCGTTTTCATCGTACAGCTCTTGGCTCATGTTTTCCTGTTCACATTGTCATTCAAGGTTGGCAACAGTTTACACAATCGGGTCTTTGTCATCTACCTCCGTGAACGGAGTCCCCTTCAGGTGTTCAAGCCGCCATCCATGGTGCAGGGGCCCGTGCCCCGAACCCACGCCCAGTTCGTCGGCATGCAGTATGGCGCCGGTGATGTAGTCCTTTGCCAGTCGCACCGCCTCGGGCACCGCGCAGCCAAAGCCCAGACAGGTCGCAATGGCCGCCGAAAGCGTGCACCCCGTGCCGTGCGTGTTTCGCGTGGCGATGCGCCGCGTTGAATAGGCCCGCATCACTTTGCCGTCGTACAAGTAGTCGGTCGATTCGTCCCCGCCCGAATGTCCGCCCTTGATGAGCACGTGCGCCGGGCCGAGCGCGTGAAGGGCCTCGGCCGCCGCCCGTAATCCCGCCTCATCGTGGATGTCCATGCCCGTCAGCGCCTCCGCCTCGGGGATGTTGGGGGTGACCAGCGTTGCCAGCGGCAGCAACCGTGCCTTCAGCGTTTCACAGGCATCCTCCCGAAGCAGGGCGTCGCCGCTCTTGGCCAGCATGACCGGGTCAATCACAATATTCTTCACGGCGTGCCGCTCCAGGCCCGCAGCCACCACCTCAATGATGGCCGCGCTGGAAAGCATCCCCGTCTTGACCGCATCGGCGCCGATGTCCGAAAGGACGGCATCCAACTGCCGGGCCACGGCCTCCGGCGCAAGATCGTAGATGCCGGTCACGGCAACGGTGTTTTGCGCGGTAATGGAAGTGATTACAGACATGCCATAGGCACCCAGCACGGTCATCGTCTTGAGGTCCGCCTGAATGCCGGCGCCTCCGCCGCTGTCACTGCCGGCAATGGTCAACACACGCGGTATACGACGCGTCATGGCCTCTCCTGTTCGCCGTGCCGCCGCATCCACCAAAACCGCCCCCCAAAGGCCGTGTCGGGCGCACACCAACGTCCAAAGCCTACACCCGGCCCCGCGACGAACGCAATGCGCTTTTGCCTTTTGAGCGCGCAAGGAGAGCCAGCGGTCTTTCCGGCATGAAGCATTTCCATTTCTTCGTTCACTCTTTGGCGGCCTTCTCCCGAAAGATATTGTAGACCCCGCCGAATGCCCCATTACTCAGGATGAGCACGACATCGCCGGGCCGCGCGTCTTTCCAGACGGCATCGGCCATATCGGAAACACCCTCTGAATACGCCGCCACCACGCCTTCGCGTCGCAACGCTTGCGTCAGGCGGTCACGGTCCAGCCGCTCCTCTTCCGGTATGCGGTCACCGCGGTAGATGGGTCCCAGCCACACCCCATCGGCCTTGAGGAAAGCCTCCTCCATTTCCCCCTGAAACACCCGCGTCACGGTCGTGTTGGACCGTGGCTCAAATAGCACCACCAGCCGTGACTTTGGCCAGCGCTCGCGCGCCGCGCCGATGGTCTCACGGATTGCCGTGGGATGATGGGCAAAATCGTCTACAAAGGTCACGCCGTTGTGTTCGAGGAACACCTCCAGACGTCGCTTCACGCCCGGGAAGCTGCGCACGCCCTGCGCCACGGTCCCGGGCGAAGCGCCCAGCAATGCGGCCACCGCCACCGCTGCCAGCGTGTTCTGAACGTTGTACCGGCCAGACAGTGAAGGTTCTATAACGCCCCACGGTTCTCCCTTGTGCAGCACCTTCACCCGCCGCGTGCCGTCGTCAGTCGCCACGACACCGCGCCAGTCCGCATCCTCCGCAAAGCCGTAGGTCGCCACGTTGCTGAAGGCGTGGCCGCGCAGCGACTGTGCATGGTTGTCGGCGCAGCAGAGGAGCCAGCCCTCGCGGGGAATCTGCCGCAGCATGCGCTGAAACGCCAATTCGATCTCGGCCAAGTCGTGGTAGATGTCGCCGTGGTCAAATTCTACCGATGTGACCACCGCAATCTCGGGCAGGTAATGCAGGAATTTGGCGCGCTTGTCAAAGAACGCGGTGTCGTACTCGTCGCCCTCGATAACAAAGGGCGCTCCTTCGGGACCCAGCCGCGCCGAATGGGCAAAGCCCAGCGGCTGCCCGCCGATAAGATAGCCGGGGTCAAGCCCGCAGGCCTGAAGCACATGGGCCGTCAACGCCGTGGTGGTTGTCTTTCCATGGGTGCCGCAAATCGCCACCGAACGGCGTGTGCGCAGCACATGCTCTTTGAGCCATTCGGGAAGGCTGGCAAAACGCATCCGCCGCGACAGCGCCGCCTCCACCTCCGCATTGCCCCGGCTCAGTGCGTTGCCCAAGAGCACCACGTCCGGATTCCAGTCCAGATTCGAGGCGGCATAGCCCTCATACACCGGCACACCCAGCGCCGCGACCATGTCCGAAGTGGGCGGATAGAGCGGATTGTCGCTGCCGCGAACCTCCCAGCCCACCTCAATCGCCAGCCTTGCCCCGGCCACCATCGCCGTCCCGCCGATGCCGCTGAAATGTATGCGCATAATCGTAAACCCTCTATCCAACTGCAATCTTCAGAACAACAAAGATTTCTCCGCGTTCCTCTGCGTCCTCCGCGCCTCTGCGTTTACGGTTTTCTCAGCTCATCCAGTGCCCGCTGAAAATCAGCCGGCGGGTCGGAGCGGAAGGTCATCCGTTCCCCCGTGGTGGGATGCGTGATGCCCAGCCGCTCGGCGTGGAGCGCTTGCCCTTGTAGGGCATTGAGCGCGTCCAAGGTCTCCGGCGCAACATTCCAGGAACGAAAATCGGTGACGCCATAGACCGGATCGCCCAGCACTGGGCGCCCGGCAAAACGCATGTGAACACGGATCTGGTGTGTGCGCCCGGTTTCGAGCTGCAACGCCACCAGCGAAGCCACGCCGAAACGTTCGAGTGTCTCCACGTTGGTCACGGCCTCGCGCGCATGCGTTCCGGTCACGGCCATCTTGCTGCGGTCAACGAGACTGCGTCCCATGGGCGCGTTGATCCGGCCGCGGCTCTCCTGAAACTCGCCGCGCACCAAAGCCAAATACCGCCGATCAAAGGAATGCGCCGCCGCCTGCTCCGCAAGGCTCGTGAACGCGTGCTGTGTCTTCGCGGCAACCATGACCCCGGATGTGTCACGGTCAAGCCGGTGCACAATCCCGGGCCGTCGCATGTCCGCGCCGGCTCTTTCGAAATCGGGACAATGAAACAGCAGCGCATTCACCAGTGTGCCGTTGTCATGACCCGGCGCGGGGTGCACCACCAGCCCCGAAGGCTTGTTGACGATGACAAGGTCCGCATCTTCATAGAGAATATCGAGCGGGATGTCTTCAGGCTCGGGAACCGAGGGCGGCGGATCGGGTATCTCAATCTCCACCACGTCGTCCAGAATCATGGCGCGCGCGGGCCGGCCGCAGGCTTGGCCGTTGATGGTCACTCCCCCGTCCTTGATCACCTTCTTGAGAAACGACCGGGTCGCGTCTTCGATCACCTCGGCCAGGAACACATCAAGCCGCAGCCCGACATGCTCCTCCCCCGTTACCGCTTCAATGTGCTCGGGCATGTAAATGTCCTCGTCGCGCGGTGCGCGCGTCAGTCGGCATGGATGCCCCGGAAGTGGAGCAGTGCGCCCATGAAATCGTCGCCGAGATAGTTGGGCATCCACATCTCGCCTGTTTCTTCAGTATCGCCGGAATGTTCTGCGCGATACGCCGCCTCGGCCGCTTCCGACGCCCGGGTCAGTGCCTGGCCCAGAATTTCGACCATCACCAGCCACAAGCCGTGCCGGTCCATCCAGAAGCGCGCATCCGACTCCAGCACGACGGTCAGCAGGTCGCCCGGGTGAGCGCCCGCGGCCACAAAAGGATCTTCCTCCAGCCGCGCAATCGCCAGGGGAACCAGCCACGGCAGGCCCACATTGTGCCGAATCGCGGCATACAGGTCGGTCGCATTGAACTTGCGCAACGGCTTTGCAGCCAGACGCCGCGCCAGCATCGCCACCTGGTCGTCAAACCCTGCGTCGTCAAAACAGCCCGGATCAAGCTCCAGCAGATTCCGCCGCAAATCTATGTCGGGTTCAAAGGACATGGCTGAATTATATGTTTTTTGAGCCACGAAGGCACGAAGTGCACGAAGACCTAAAAACACCTAGGGTTTCAAACAGGTACAGACTGCATATATGCGGGATGAGAGGCAGACAGGCCTTGGGGTAAACGCATTGCCGCGTTTATCCTGTCAGTCCATATCAATTATGCCTTTCTTCTTCGCGTCCTTCGTGCCTTCGTGGTTCACTAACTGCCTCGCTTTTTCAGAGCAGCGCCGCCGCCCGCTTGAAGCCGGGCGCGAGAGCGCGGTAGGCGGCCTGGTACTCGCGGAACCACCGGCCGTAGTCGGCCACGGCCGCCGGTTCGGGCGTCACCCGGCTTGTCTCCCGGATGATCGCGTCGCAGGCGCTCCCGACATCCTTGTGCAGTCCCGCCGCCACGGCGGCGAGGATCGCCGCGCCGTAGGCCGGGCCCTCGTCCACGTTGATCGTCAGCATGGGCGCGTCGTTCACGTCGGCCATGATCTGCCGCCATAATTTGCTGCGTGCGCCGCCGCCGGAACAGCGCACTTCGGACACTTCAACGCCCATGCCGCGCATGATTTCGGTGCTGTCATTCATGGCGTAGGCCACGCCCTCCATCACGGCGCGCGACATATAGGCCTTCGTGCAGCGCAACGACAGGCCGATGAAAGCGGCCCGCGCGAAGGGGTCTTTGTGGGGGGTACGCTCGCCCGTCAGGTAGGGCAGAAACAGCAGCCCCTCGGAACCGCGCGGGACAGTCGCCGCCGCGGTCGTGATATCCTCATAGACTTCGCGGCCTTCGGCCTTTGCACGCGCCCACTCCTCCGTCCACAACTGGTTGCGAAACCACTGGAGCGATCCGGCCGCGCTCAGCACCACGCCCATCGTGTGCCATTTGCCCGGAACCGAATGGCAGAAAGTGTGCACCCGGCCCTCGGGGTCGGTGCTCACGTCCTCCGCATAAGCGAACAGCACGCCGCTCGTACCGAGCGACGCTGAAACCACGCCCTTGCGCACGATGCCGCAGCCCACGCCATTGGCCGCCTGGTCTCCGCCTCCAGCGATAACCGGGATGCCGGCAGGCAACCCCGTCTTGGCCGCCGCCTCCGCACTCAACAAGCCTGTCACCTCGGGGCCCTCATACGACTTGGGCAGGAAGTCGGGGTCAATACCCAGTATCGACAGCAATTCCTTATGCCAGCAGCGGTGCTTGACGTCAAAAAGCAAGGTGCCCGATGCGTCCGCCACGTCGGTGGCATATTCGCCCGTGAGCACCCATCGGATGTAGTCCTTGGGAAGCAGCACCTTGTGCGTCTTCT
>CAIJOU010000401.1 GCA_903822375.1 Candidatus Hydrogenedentota bacterium | reverse complement strand
GGTAGCTCGTTGGGCTCATAACCCAAAGGTCGTAGGTTCAAATCCTACCCCCGCTACCATTGATACGCAAGGACTTGCGCAAATGCGCAAGTCCTTTTTTCGTTGAAAGGGGGCGAGATGTGCCACTTTCTGTGCCACTTTTCGCCGCAACACATGTTCAACATGTGACTTGCACGACCGCCAATTCCCCGAAATCCGCCCCGGGCGCCCATGATGCGCCCCCCGCCGGCGGCACATTCGGAGACATTGCGGCGTCTATGAAAACGGGGCCTGCCGCCAACCACACAACTAAAAGGAGTGTGGCCATGGCCATCCCAAAGTCGAGTTTGAAGAAACGTAACGGCGTCTACTACCTGCATTACTTCGAGCGCGGCGCGCGCAAACGCGTCAGCCTCGAAACGGACAGCCTGCGCCTGGCCCAGGACAAACAGCGCCACTTCGATTCGGCGCGCGTGCGGGGCGAGGACACGACGCTCGCCACGCACACCCCGCTGGCGGAAATCGTCCCCGCCTACATCCGGAACATGCAGACGCGGTTCACGAAGAACGGATTTAACGCAGACCTGTCCAGCCTGCGCAAAATGTTCGGTCCAATCTGTCCAGAACTTGCGTACGGCCGCCGAAGTCAAAAGGCGCTGCGCGTGCCCGTGGACGGCCGGCTGCGTGAGCCTGTAATCGCGGCCACCTATCTGGAACAGATCACGACGGCCCAGGTGTCCGAATTCATTCTGGAGCGTGTCCGGCGGCACGACCTTCAGCCCAAAACGGCAAACCGCTACAGGGAACTGCTGCAGCGCCTGTTCAACTGGGCGATGGAGGAACGCGGCGTGCGCATGCCCGGCGGACTGAATCCCGCATCGCGAGTGAAGCGCTATGCCGAGCGCGCGCCGCAAATCCGTTTCCTGACCCGGGCGCAGATCGAAGAACAGCTCAAGGCGCTTGAAGAGCACCCCATGCTCCGGACCATGGCGGCCCTGTACATTTACGCGGGGCTCCGCCGGGAGGAGGCCCTTTGGCTCACGCGGGAGGACGTCGACCTGTCCGCCGGAATCCACGGCGTCATCCGGGTGCACGCAAAGACCGTGGACGGCGCGTTCTGGGAGCCCAAAACGAAAGTGAACCGGGCCGTGCCCGTAAGCAGGGCCCTCCGGGCCTATCTCGATGCATACGAGGCGCCCCCGGTCCCAGGCAACTGGTACTTCTCCACCCCCACGGGCTGCCGCTGGAATCCGGACAACTTCTCCCAGTGTCTGCGGGCGGTGAACCAGGCGGCCGAACTAAAATGGGGATGCCTGGATTTTAGGCACAGTTTCGGGAGCCACCTCGCCATGAAGGGCGAAAGCCTCTACAAGATTTCCACGCTCATGGGAAACTCGCCCGAGATTTGTCGGCGCCATTATGCCGCCCTGTTGCCCGAATCCCTGCTGCAGAGCGTGGAATTCGACAATGACGCGCCGGTCGATGAAACGCCGGAACCGCGCCGCCAGGGGCGTCCCCAGCTGCGCTTGATCGTAAACAACGGGCGCCGTTGACCGCAGACGATGAAGCGCCATTCCGGCGGGACCTGCCGCAGTCTTTTTGTGCCGGAATGGCGCTTCGGTGAAATGGTGGCTCAGTGAACGCCTGAAGTCGCGCGCCGCGCTTCCTCATAGGCCTCTATTTCGTCCAGGCGGTAACGGACGGTACCGTTTCTGCCCTCTCCCAGATAGACCTTGGTGATACCGGCGCGATCTGCAATACGCTGTGCCGTTGTACGTGAACAATCCCAACGTTCAGCTAACCAGCGAGGCGAAACATACCGCGTTCCATCCGTAATCTGTTCTGCGACCCTTGCCCCTTTTTTATCACTCATTGAACAACTCCTTCTTAGCCGATATGTTCCGTGCTTTTCCAGGCGGTCTGATGCGTCGAACATCTGGTTCACATGCCTTCTACGGCAAACAGTTGCACTTTGTTGCGTCGATGAGTCCGCTGAAGGTTCGGTGCATTTCAGGGGTTTCCTTGCAGAGTGCGACAGGGACGTTCGCATCGTGTTCGCGGATGCAGGCGATGGCGTGGAGATAGAGTTCCTCGCGCGCTTCCTGGGGGTACCTCCACCGTTTTCCTGCTTCGTTGACCATGGTCGGCTGTAGAATGTCGCTTTCGGGGAATCGTGCTTTGATGATGCTACGGAGATTCCCGAGCAGTCGGAACGAACCCAGGGTAAACCGTGACGGATAAATGCCAAGCCGGTAAATATGCTCGACAGTCCGTCCGAACGCATCCTGCCACCCGTCGAATAGCATCATGGGGTCGAGCCGAAACCGGACCTCATATCCTGCATCCTGCGCCGCCTTGGC
>CAIJOU010000400.1 GCA_903822375.1 Candidatus Hydrogenedentota bacterium | reverse complement strand
GAGGCCACGCGCATCGCCGCGGCCGCGCTGGAAGCCGCCCGCACCGGCCAGGTTCAGAGGTTCTAGACCTTGCACATCTGCATCCTCAGTGTCATTCACGAGCCTTTCGACAAGCGGGTTTACCACAAGGTGGGCCTAAGCCTCGTTGCGGCGGGGCACGAGGTGACCTATATTTGTCCGCCGCCCGCGCAGGGGGTGATGCCGCCTTTGCAGGACGAGCAGGACAGTCGCGGTATCCGTTTTGTCCTAACGAAGACGGCAAGCACCCTACCCAGACGCTTTCTTGCCGCCCTGCGCCTGATACAACTCGGACGTCGCCAGAAGGCGGACGTGTACCTTGCGCCGGAACCCGAGTCCTGGGCCGCCGCTCTCGCGGTGAAAACGCTTTGCGGCGGCAAGGTTGTGCTCGACATGCACGAGCACATCCCGAGCGAGTTCGCAAAGTTCTTCCCCGCCTTCCTGGGCGGGTTCATGGAACGGTTGACCATTCAGGTCATGCGCGTGATGGCGCGTTTTACCAACCTTATCATCCTCACACGTGAAAGCTTCGAAGAGCCTTGGAAAGGCCTGCCGGTACCGCGCGTAACCATCATCAACACCAACCATCTCCAAGCGGCCTGTTCTGAAGTGCCGGAAGCCCTTCAGGCCCCTTTTGCCGGCCACCCCGTCATCATCCACCAGGGCATTTTCGGAGACACCCGCGGTTCCTACCAACTCTTGGATACGGTAAAGCTGCTCCAGCCCGAATTCCCCAATCTCCGGTGCATTGTGCTCGGAGAGTATGTGTACGGAAGCCTTGACTCCTACCGCGCGCGGGTGCGCGAACTCGGTCTTGACGACAATATAGTTTTTATCCCGCCCGTTCCTTTCAACGAGGTCCCGGCCTACATCGCGCTGGCCCAGGTCGGTCTTATCCTGTTCCAACCCGGCCCCATTAACCACACCCTGGCCATGCCCCACAAGCTTTTTGATTACATGCGCGAGGCGCGCCCCGTGGTGGCCCCTGAATTCGCCGTCGAAGTCGCCCGTATCGTCCGCGAGGCCGATTGCGGCCTGCTCGTCGATGTGACCCGTCCCGGAGCAATCGCGGAGGCCGTTTCCCGTCTTCTGAAGGACCCGGAGGAGGCTGTGCGCCTGGGCCAAAACGGACGGCGCCTCATTGAGGACAAGTACAATTGGCAGCGGGAGGAGAAGGTTCTGTTGAACGCTTTTGCGGCGTTGGAGGCACGTTGATTCATGTGCGGCATTGCGGGTATTGCGGGGCGCTGCGACGGAGAGCTTGTTCGTCGCATGACCGACCTGCTGGCGCACCGCGGACCCGACGCCGAAGGATTTCACCTCGAAGCAGCCGTATCACTGGGCCATCGCCGTTTGAGCATCATCGACCTTTCCAGTGGCCAGCAGCCCATGTCCTACGGCGACGGGCGGTATTGGGTGGTCTTTAACGGGGAGATCTACAACTACCGGGAACTCCGCGAACAGTTGGCCGGCCTTGGCCATACTTTTGTCACAAACAGCGACACAGAAGTACTGCTCGCCGCATACGCGGCGTGGGGGGAAGGGTGCATCGACCGACTGGGCGGCATGTTCGCCTTTGCCCTATGGGATGGACACCAGCAAACGCTGTTTCTTGCCCGCGACGCGTTGGGAATCAAGCCGCTCTATCTGGCTGAGACCGAAGGGGGGCTCTGTTTCGCGTCGGAAATCAAGGCGTTGCGTTTATGTCCCGGGGTTGATCTTGGCCTTGACCTTGAAGCAATGGACGACTACCTGACCTATCTCTACACGATGCCCCCCCGCACCTTCTATCGCGGCATACGGCAGCTTCCTCCGGGCCATTGCGCTACTTGGAAGGGCGGTCGATTGTCCGTCCGGCGTTACTGGCACCTGGTCGAAGAGGTCACCAAACGCCGGGAATCCCACCAGGAACTGAACCTGAGTGCCCGACTGGACACTTTGATTAAGAGCCATCTGGTTGCGGACGTTCCTGTGGGAGCCTTCCTAAGTGGTGGCTTGGATTCGGCCACCATTGTCCGTTGCATGGCCGACCAGGGCAGCCTTCCCGCCACGTTTACTGTGGGTTTTGGGGAAGAGGGGCGTCAATATGACGAGACGATGGAGGCGCGCCGTCTGTCGGAGGTGATAGGCACACGCCACCACGAGTTGCAGGCGCTCATCGACCCCGTATCGGCCATGGAAATGGTGCTTGCCGGATTTGACGAGCCTTTCGGCAATCCCACGGCGCTGCTCACCAACGCGATTTGCGGTCTGGTTCGGCAGCATGTAACGGTTGTCCTTTCGGGGGACGGCGGTGATGAATGTTTCGGCGGTTATCCCCGCTACCAGGGGGTGCGCCTGATGCGGTCTTGGAGAATGACGCCCCGATGGGCGCGCCGTCTGGGGGACCGGCTCCTAAGCAGTGTTCCCGAGGCGCATGACGGCCGTTATTTTGCACGGCGTCTGAGGGAGTTCTCTTCGGCCGGACTGTTGGATGAGGCGGATGTGTATCCGCTTTGGCTGACCACCTTCACGCCGCAGCAGAAGACAGTGCTGTTCAACGGCGACCTTCGCGGGGCGCTTGCCGGTCGCGATGCATGGGAACCGCTTCGCAACTGGGCCGCTGAATCGGGTGAGACCGACCCGGCGGCGCGGGCGATGTACGTTGACCTGCACGCCTTTCTGCCAAATAATGTGCTGCAATACGGGGACCGGATGAGTATGGCGCACGGGCTTGAGGTGCGCGTTCCCTTTGCCGACCGGGCCATGGTTGAAACCATGGCCGCCGTTCCGGCCGCGCGGAAGCTTCAGAGGGGTGTGACAAAGAAGGTTTTGCGCGATGCCATGCGGGGGTGCCTGCCGGAGGAGGTGCTGCAGCGAAAGAAGTCAGGCTTCAACCCGCCGATGGGGGTTTGGTTGACCGGGGCGCTGCGCGACACCGCTGAGGAACTCCTATCCGAGTCATCCCAGGCGCAACGGGGTTGGTTTGACCCCGTCCAAGTACGGTCCATCTGGCATGACCATGTCTCCGGTCTTCGTGACCATACTTGGCATCTGTGGGCACTTGTACTTCTGGAAGCGTGGGCCCGCCGTTGAGCCAGCCGGTTGGCGGCACCCGCTGTGGATCCCGGGAATAGAGCTGGCGGTGCGGAGGTTATTTCCCGGTAAGAGAAAGTGTATGTTTCTGTTGGCATGTAGTCGGGGCTGAAAGCGGCTTGCCCGGCGGGTGAGGAACAAGGGCCGCTTAGAGGAGTAGTCGAATGGCAGGCGTGAATCTTGTTGGAAAACTGACCAAGGAGGCCACCGAATTTGTGGTGGCCCGTGCGGGAACGTGGGGACACGATGAATGGGAGGTTTTTTGCGCCCAAGCTTGCGAGGCAGGTATTGAATTAAACGATTCTAACCGCGAGGCGTTGGGTAATCTGCTGGAGGCGGTGAGGTATTTTTACCAGCTTAATCCGACTCCCACGGCCGCCGCGAAAAAGAAGGAAGCTCCCTGCCGAAAGGCCGCAGCCAAGAAGTCCGTGTCAAAATAGCATTCGGGCCACTGCCGAGGCAGGGCCAAAGACGGGCGCAGGCAGAGCGAAGTACATTTACCATGAGTGGTTGGATATTGCCGTGAGACAGATGAAAGCTATGTTGTATTGCGTTCAGGTCTCCAGAATGATAGATTACTTATAATCACTTTGGTTTATCGTTGGGAGTGCGCATTGTGACAGTTTCGACCAACTCAAAACGGATGACACGTCAGCGCAGGCTGGTTCTTGAGGAACTTAAGAAACTAAAGAACCATCCTTCCGCGGACTATTTGTTTGGCGTCGTTCGGCAGAAGATGCCAAACATCAGCCTGGGTACGGTTTACCGCAACCTTGATGTTCTCGTTAACAGCGGGCAGGCCCTTAAGCTGGACTTGGCCGGTGGACAATGCCGCTATGATGGCGACATGAGTCCGCATCACCACATACGATGCAGTGTGTGCTCGGCCATTGACGATCTTTCAGAAAGCGCCGTGGCCGGCATAGACAAACCGCGCGTGTCTGGCAGTGATTACGTGGTTACAGGCTGGCGCATGGAATTCGAGGGTGTTTGCCCAAGATGCCAGCGCGCCAAGGCTGAAAACCCTGGCTCTCAGGAAGAGGCGTCACATACTGTGCATGCTTTTCCAAACATGAGCGTGACACAACCTGAATCGGAGGAATGACCCATGATGAAGCCTGAAATACAAACCGCCATGAACGCGCAGATTAACGAGGAACTTTTCTCCGCATATCTCTATGCCGCCATGGTCAACTATTTTGAAGAGATTAACCTGAAGGGCGCCGCCAAGTGGATGCGCATTCAGGTGCAGGAAGAAATGGCCCACGCGCACAAGTTTTTCGAGTACATGGTCTCCAGAAATGCAAAAATTATACTGAAGGCAATCAACGGACCGAAATCAGACTGGAAAAGTCCGCTGGCCGCATGGGAAGCCGCGTACAAGCACGAATGCCACATCACGGAGTGCATAAACAGGCTGTATGCAAAGGCCTCTGATATGAAGGACCCCGCGACGATGCAGTTCCTCGACTGGTTCGTCAACGAGCAGGTTGAGGAGGAGAGCAATACCAGTGACATCGTGGCTCAGATGAAGATGGTCAAGGACGCACCAGGCGGGTTGTTCCTGCTCGATCGTGAGCTGGCTGCGCGCACGACAGGCGCCGCAGCGGCGCCCGAAGCTGTCTGACAGAATTGAGGGGAATAGATGCGCGTCTTGTCAGGTTCTATTATCAATAAGGATCTGTAAAGAAGTGCATAGGCTTTGCACGGATTTACAGTGCGTGCACGAAACCAGCAACCCCGAGCAGAAGGAAAAAGACCATGTCCGCACAGGTAACCCAGGCAGCACCGGAATTCAAGGCGACGGCAGTGATGCCCGACAATTCGTTCAACGACAAGTTTCAACTTTCCGACTATCGCGGAAAATATGTGTTACTTTTCTTCTACCCGCTTGATTTCACGTTCGTGTGCCCTTCCGAAATCATCGCCTTCAACCAGCGTTTGAAGGAGTTTGAAGAGCGGGGCGTGCAGGTGGTGGGCGTATCCGTTGATTCGCAGTTCAGCCACTGGGCATGGAAGAACACCCCCGTGGAAAAGGGCGGTATTGGCGACATTCAGTACCCGCTCGTCGCGGATATCACCAAGCAGATTTCCCGCGATTACGGCGTACTTTTCAACGATGCCATAGCCCTGCGCGGCCTGTTTTTGATAGACAAAGCGGGTGTTGTCAGGCACATGCTCGTGAACGACCTGCCGTTGGGAAGAAGTGTTGATGAGGCCCTTCGGGTTATTGACGCGCTTCAGTTCACCGAGGAGCATGGGGAAGTGTGCCCCGCCAACTGGCGCAAGGGGCAGACGGCGATGAAGCCGACGGCCGAAGGCGTTGCAGATTATCTGAGCAAGTTGGAAAAATAGGAATACAGCAGGAGACAGCAACCCGTGTGATGACGGTACTGTGCCGATATCACACGGGTTTTTCTTTTGTTCGCGCAGGTTTATTCGATAAACCAGTACTGCCTGAATGGATGTCACGATACAGTTATATGCCTAACTGAATTCCAAGTTTCCTAATGAATCAAACGGGCATCGCTTATGTTTCTATATTATTAATATGCTCATTATTATGTCAAATGATAACATGGCGGTAAGGAACATTTTGCGTATTCCATCGCGAATGAAGTATTCTAAAGAGGGGGGAAAGGACAGTGTGCCGAAATCGGTTAGTTGGCTCCGGTGCCGACTCCGCCAGCGCGGCTATTGCCACGCGGTTTTGGCACCGCACAAACGATAGAAACACGCGGTACGGTTGTGTCAGAGACAAAACTCACAGGACTGGATATTGTCGGGGATGTGATCCGGGAGAATTACGATCTCGGGACCGTTAACACTCCGCGACAACTGGAAACGACGCACCAGCGCCGGCATAGAAAGATGCTGGTTGAGACTGGCGTGGGGCGCTTCCTCGCCAAGACTTACAGGAATGACCCGACCACAGTCGACTCCCTTTATTTTCAGCATCATCTCTCCAGGCATTTGGAGCAGAAAGGGCTTCCCGTGGCGCCCATTCAGCCCACACGGGACGGGCATAGTTTTGTGCTGCAGGACACGTGGTGCCTCGAATTGCAGCGGTTTGTGGAGGGGCACTCCATGGCGGTGACAGCCGCAACCCTCGGAATTTCGGGCTCAGCCCTCGGCCGTTTTCATCAAGTGTGTCAGGGTCTGCCGGTGCCTCCGCGCGATGCCCGCAAATGGCGTTTCAGCGAAGTTCCCCGGGAAACGTTTGAACGTTTCTTCACGCTTGCGAAAGAGGAGTGCGAGGACGAGTCCGCCATTGAACACTGCAACAATATCGTCGCCTTTCTGAAGCATGCGGGGGATGTTCTGGACATTGACAAGCGCTACGCTTTCGAGACGGGCCTGATTCATGGGGACTGGCACGGCGGCAACCTTCTTTTCCTAGGCGAGGAACTGCAGGCCATTATCGACCTGGAGTTTTCCGGCGACGGATGCTATCTGGAGGACATTTCCTACGCGGTGTCCAATCTGTGCATTCGAACGACCACGAGCACGGAGAAGATGAAGATTCGCACCGAAACGCTGCTCGACGCGTACCAGAACCACCGCTCGCTCTCCTATGCCGAACGGGTGGCGCTCTTCTACGCTGTGGGTGTCAAACATGTGACAACGGTGTGCTACCAGGCCCCGCAACAGGGCGGCCGCGTCGCCGGCTACTCACCCGCGCAATGGATGGCCATACTGGATGTCCAGACCCGTTGGCTCGCGGAGCAGTCGCATCACGCGCGCTGGGGCACCGGCTCCTGAGCGTCCCTCGTTCCTAGCGAATGCGCGACTGGGATGCCGTTTCCCACAGGTCACAATTGGCACCCATCGCCTGCTTCAGGGGGAACGTTATTTCATCAAGTTGCGCCACTGCCGCCGGACCGATGTCAAGGTCCGCGGCGGCAAGATTCGAACGCATTTGCGAGGGGGTGCGCGCCCCAAGTATCACGGAGGAAATACCGGGCTGGGCTGTGAGCCATGCGATGGACAAAACGGCCAGCGGCAGCCCGATGGCCTCCGCAAAGTCCCCCAATTCTTCCATCGTTGCGGTCAGAAGCGGCTCATGGCCCCCCTCGCCATGCCGGGTGCCCTGCCGGGTTCCGGAGAAGTGCCGCGTTCTACGACGCATCATTGGGACCTCATCGATACGGCCGTAGCGGCCGCTGAGCAGTCCCTGCATCAGCGGCATGTATGCCATGACGCCCAGTTCATATGCCCTACTTGCGGGGACCGTTTCATATTCAACGGCGCGAAACAGAACATTGTAGCCCACCTGATTTGAAACGGCGTTCCCGGCGTCCTGCCATTCCCGAAGGTCTTGCGGCCCAAAGTTGGAAAGTCCGACGGCCCTGATCTTCCCCTCCTCGCGCAGACGTTCCAGTTCACCGTAAACTTCAGAGAAGGGCACATCACGCGGCGGCCAGTGAACCTGGTACAGATCGATGCGGTCTGTGTTCAGGCGCTTCAGACTGTTCTCCAACGACTCCCGAAGCCTTTCTGGGGAGCAGTGCTCCGGGGAAACCTTCGAAGCCAAGAACACGTCTTCCCGGCGTTTGCCAAGGTACTGGCCGAGCAGACGTTCCGATTCTCCATTGCCGTACATTTCCGCCGTGTCGAACAGGTTTATTCCGGCATCCAGTGCTTCCTTCACGGTCCGCTCCGCGTCCGCCTCGTCGGATGGTCCCCAGAATCCCTCATCGCCCATCTGCCAGCCCCCAAACGACAGCACCGAGACTGAAAAGCCACTCTGTCCCAACAAACGATAACGCATTGCCACGATTCTCCCGGCGTTCTGCCTGTCACGCTAGGATAGTACTAAATATGCGCCCTTGAAGCAATGTGCGGTTTCGGTCAAGTGGGAGTGCCCGGCAGTAAAGAATGGCCTTCCCACGAGGAGTTGATTCAATGCGGGGTCCGGCGTCATCGCAGGAACTGATTTCTTCGGTAGACAATGCAACCTATCTGTAATGTTGGCGGCGTGAATATCAGAAAGATTGTGAAGAAACCCTTTGGATACACCTACATTGCTGCCCATCGCGCCGGCCAGGTTTCTGGACTTCCCCAGTTTCTGGGTTGCCCTTGGTCTGTTTATCCAACATCATTGCGAGGTTAGAGCGTGTTAAATTAAACTGTAGCCGCACGAGGCAAACCAATTCTGGAT
>CAIJOU010000399.1 GCA_903822375.1 Candidatus Hydrogenedentota bacterium | reverse complement strand
TGCCGGTGCTGCACACCGCCGTCGGGATGCTGGTGCTGGAAGTCCTGGTCTCGCATCTTGCGGGCCAGTTCGGGGAAGAGGCGGGCATGGGCCTGGGCATAGTGCCATACGTGGGTGCAGTTGCCATCGCAGCAGCCTGTCTTGCCGGCGCAGCCCTCATAACCGCCGAAATAGCCGTCGCGCGTCCAGAAGCAGGTGCGCGCGCGCAGCACGGCCACCTGCGATGACACGCGGTCGATGAGCCAGTGCGGCAGGTTGGAATCATAAAGGGCGTCGTGATAGCGACGGGTTTTGTCGGTAAGTTCGGGCAGGCGCGCGCACAGTTCGCGCGCCGTGTCCATCGCGGTCGGCCAAATCACGGCGTAGTGGTTGCCCTTGCCGCCCCAGCCGGGCGCACCGTTAACCACGTTGGGGAAATTCCATGCAAGCACGAAAGTGACCGTGCGCGATTCGCCGGGCTTCAACGTGAACGGCGCGGCCAGCGCGCCGTCGATGGTCTTGCCCTTCTCCGGCGCCTTCGCAGATGTGGGACCGGAGAGTTCGCCTGTTCCGCTGAACGCGGCCAGCAACGCATCCGGGGATGGGTACGACACCGTTGCCCCCATCGCTGCGCCCATTCCAGCAAGCGCCATGGAACCATGGCCCGGCGCATCGGCGGGCAATGCGGAAGTCATTTCCAAACAGGCCACACCATCCTCCTGGAAAGTCGTATTGGTATTACCGTCGTACTGCTCGTCCACACCCGGTTCCTTGCCGGTACGGCCCGAAATGCCGACAGCATTATGCGCACTGGCCAACAGTGAAACCTCGGCCGGTGCGTCGCTGGTGTTGCGCACGGTGATGTTAAACACCGCGCCGGGCATGGCGGAATCGCGCAGGTCCATCGGCACCAGCGGGGAGAACACCTCCATGCTCGCCTTGACGGGAAGTTCCGCGTCGTCGAAGTCATACCAACCGAAGGGATACTCGCCGCGGAAGCTGAGTGACGGCATCGGCGCGAAGGGACCGACAGCCTCAGTCTGCAATGCACGAACGACGGGCTCGCCGCCCTGCTTCACGCGCAGCGCGAAGAAGGTGTTGGGTACGGTGACGTGCTGGTGATTATTAAAGATCTGCCACACGGCCATGCGGGCCTTGCCGTCCATCTGGATACAGCCGGCCGCAATGCCGCCCACGGGCAGGCTGATGGCGCCAAGCTTGTCGCCCGAGTAGATGCGCGCCTGCCCCTGACTGTAGAGCAGTTCCTCGGACAGGAGTTCTTCCCGCCGCTTCACTGCATAGGCCTGATGCACCTTCTTTTCGTCGGCCAGCCGCGCCTCACGCGCCGCCGCGCGGGTTTCCAGGCTCTCCTTCGGCATCTCGGCAGGCACCAGTTCGCCGGGAATGTGCACGTCATCAAGGGAGATGTTTCCCCAAGCACCCTTGGCGTTGTCTATCAGCGCGAGATAAGCCGTCTTGCCTGCATACTCGGCCACATCCCACTCCACGCGGGTCATGGCCTCCGCATTCGCTCCGGATGCCGTACGCAGTTCGCGTCCATCGGGCGCACACAGCGCGACATAGGTGTCGGGCCCGGAACCGCCGCCGACCATGAGCGTGAGTTTGGGTCCACAGAGGCGGAACATGGGCGAAACGACAATGCCCGTCATGCCATCGTCATAGCCGCCATCCGGCAGTTCCGTCGTGCTCAGGTAGTACTTTCCCTGTTTGGGGTAGGGCGCGTTTGGCGTGTTACGCGCCTTCTCACGGTCGCTGACGAGCTTGCCAAACTTGCCGCAGGCCACGGTCCAGCCCTGCAGGTCGCCGGTTTCGAAATCGTATACCAGTCCACCCTTGGCACAGGAACCGCCGGAACAGCAGGATTCCGCAGCGGCTGAGGGCAAGCACCACGCCAAGGCAAGGAGAAACGCAAGAACCAGAACAAAGCGTCCTATGGTAGAAAACATGGCGCCATCCTCTCCCCCGGTTCGGGGTTATTTGAACTTCTCCAAGTCCCTTGTATCTTCGAATCCCAAGTCACGGCATAGTACCATGAAGTCCGCATCGTTTGCGGCGGGATCAAAGCCGAGCGCCGCTTCGGCGGCTTTCAGCTCTTCAATGCGCTTGGCCCGTTCTGCGCGGGCATTGCCGTCCGGAGTGGCAACGTAGACCGCGACACGGTCCACTTGGTCGCTTATCTTCACGCCTGCTTCTGTAACGGTCCACCGCACATCGTGCGTACCGTGAGCATCAATGCGGAACAAGTCGACCGGCTCGCGGAGCCATGCGGGCAGGGGAAATTCCGCGTCCACTTCACGCGAGCCGCGAAACTTGAAAACCCTGGCGTCCAGGTCGGGATGGTAGTCCAGGTCCATGGCGAACAACAGCGCGGCCTTGGGCGCGGCCACCACGTTGAGATCGAGGTTGGGCTTGCCGTCCTTGTCAACGCGTTGGTGCCATGTGGCGTCGCCCGCGGTGTACAGGTCGTCGAGCGCGCGAATCTCACGACCGATGCGGGTGGTGATGTCGATGCAGTCGCGGTACTTCAACAGCGACCAGGACTGTAGCGAATACCAGTACAGGCTCTTGACGCCGTTCGCCAGCGCCTCATAGGCCTGCGTGAGAATCTCGTCGGGCGTGGGGCTCTTGCGCTTGCGCATGAACTGGTCCCGCCAGCCCTCGTGCACGTTTTGCGCCCACGCCGCGATGGGCGCGGGACGGCTCTGGGCGAGCAGTGACCGGGTCAGCACGCCGACACCCTCCAGCGGCGCGCCCCAAGCGATCTTCTTGCCGTCCCAGCGGTCATAGCGATGCCAGGCATCCATGGCGGGCGCTGAGACGCGGTATGCGTCGAAGTGGGGATAATCGGAGAGTCCGGCGTAGTAACGCCATTCCTTTTCGTCGGACAGTGTGACCGTGGTCGGATAGCGGGCCGCGGCATAGTGGTGCAGTTTCTCGCAGGACTTCATCGGCGACACCCCCATCTGCGGCTCGCCCAGTATGTCCACCCCATGAATGCGCGCCACCCATTCGTCGGTGTTGTACTTCTCCACATCCGGAAAGCCGCTCATGAGCCGCATCGGATAGGCCTTGTACAAATCGGAATCAGTATATCCGGGCACGTTCTCATTGTGGATAAGGTTGACATGCATCCGCGTGAGCAGCTTCAGATAACTCTCCCGGGTCAGCGGCACAATTCCGGGTTTGGAGGGAACGTCGAGCCAGCCCGAACCGATGTCGAACCGGTCGACCTTATACATGAGCGGCGCATAGAGCGACTGCGTCTTGCCGTTTCCGGAATCGACCAGCAGTTCGACCACGCCGCGCCGGACCGGAAGCTTGCCCGTAACGGCCACCACGCCGCTGCGTTCCCCCGCGACAATCCCCGCTTTGCGGCCGAAGAACTCCAGCTTTGCCTTCAGGCGACTCGAAGCCAACGCCGTGGGAAAGACGGCGACTTCACGGACGCTTGTCGGAGAGACCGATCCGTTCGAAATGTGCATTACCATGCTGTCCGGGTAAATGGAACCGGGCACAGAACTGAGGCAGGAGACGGACGTGATTTGGATATCGGATGGGATCAACGGCACGTTCAGCGTTTCGGTGGCTTTGTTCTGAGCATTTGTAAGCGTCAGTTCGAACACTTTTCCCACACCCCACGCGGCTTTTCCAGCGTTGAATGTGAAGACTTCCACGGCACCCGGAGCCAGTGTGTAAGGCTTGTCGCCCGTGCCCAAGTTTTCGGGCATTTCGTACCAGCACCAGTCACCCGACTGCAGCAATTCAGACGGCTTCTTTCCGTTGAAGGCAAGCTCCAGCGTGAGATCTTTTCCTTTGGCCTCGCGGTGGGCCACCACCAACCGTACCAGCGTGCCCAGTTCCTCGTCGGCCACTTTGCCATAGCGCAATTCCCTGGAAAACTGGTGCGGTGTCACAACCACATCGAGAATGTCCAATGGTAGTGATGCGCAGATATGCGGCAGGGCCATGCGGCCACCGGCGGATTGTTCCGCTCCTGCCTGATGCACGAATGGCTGCGAAAGAACCAATAAGGACAGGAACAGAATGCGCATGAACTTCATTGATTGACTCCTGGGAACGCCCGGCGCAGCCCGCGCCGGGCAGGGTAGAATCTAGCATACTTTCCCGGCAGTTGTCGCGGAGCTGTTCAAGGCCACGCCATGGGCGGAGGCGGCATATGGGGGGATTGAGAAGGCGCTGACGGCTTTGTAGGGTGTGCGCAGCCCGCCGCGACCGGCGGAGCGCGCCACGTCTGATGTCCCCGTCATCCCCGCGAAGGCAGCCCTCCCCGTCATCCCCGCGAAGGCGGGGATCCATGCTTTTGCACTGGCGTCACGCACGCATCTCTGGATTCCCGCCTTCGCGGGAATGACGGGGAGGTCCAGTGCTGGACATCGGCATGAAACCGTAGGTACGCTTCATCTCGTCTATTCAAAAAACACAGGAGCGATGCATTCAATGATTACCATGCTGTCCGTGCTGATGCTGGGGACTTTGCCCAATCTCCTGCAAAATCCCGACTTCGAAAAAGGCATGGACGGCTGGAAGCATTCGAGCGTAGCGGCCGAAGTGGTCATCGAGGCGATACGCGAACAGGACCGTCCGGCGGCGCACATCGTGGTGCCCGACACCGTGAAACCGGCCTATCCGCTCATCTACCAGGACTTCCCCGCGAAGCCGGGGCAGTTGGTGCGGGCGGAGGCGGAGGCGCTGAGCCGCAACATCCGCGACGGCGCGGGCGCCTACATGGTGATTGAGTTCCATAAGGCGGACGACACAAGGGTCAGCTTTGAACAGTCCGGCATGGCCACGCGGGACGGAAAATGGACCACGCTGCGCACGTTGGGCATCGCGCCGGAAGGCACGACATTGTGCCGCATCGGCCTCCTCGTCAACGGCCACGGCGAGGGTGTATTTACCAAAACCAGCGCCGTCATGACCGACGGACCATCGATGAAGCCGCTGGACGGGCCGGTGACGCTGACGGTCACCGACCAGGTTGCCTGCGAAAAGTTGATCGGCTTCGGCGCGGAAGACGACGGCTGGTTCTACAACAAGGAGAACGCCGAGCACGGCGTCGAGGAGGCGGACTACGCCATCCGCGAGGGCCGCATCGACTTCATGCAGCCCGACTGGGTGCGCATGTTTATCTGGTACAAGGACTTTAATCCTTCCGGTGACTGGGAAACTTTCGACTTTGAATCGGACAACATGCGCAGTCACTACCGCACGCTGGACCAGTACCAGCGCCTCGGCGCGCGGGTAAACGTGGTGGGCGTGGAATGGGGCGTGAAGCACCCCTATGCGGACCCGGAGAAATTCGCGCGCGGCATGGGCGCGCTGATGGAGCACCTGATCAAGGGCAAGGGCTACACCTGCGTGAAGGAATGGACGCTGACCAACGAGCCGAATGGGTATTTCATGGGTTCGGGCGGCACCTTTGAATCCTTCCGTGCATTGCACGAAAAGATGAAGGCTGAATTTACGCGACGCGGGCTCGACGTGCACATTGTCGGTTCGGACGACACGGGCGGCT
>CAIJOU010000398.1 GCA_903822375.1 Candidatus Hydrogenedentota bacterium | reverse complement strand
GAGGCGCCGGTGACCAGCACATATTCGGTACTCATGGCTGTTTGCCTTTCTTCGGTGTCTGCCAGAAACAGAACGTTTCTCGCAAAGCACCCTCTCTGTTTCAGTATTCCGCGGCGGCCAAGCCAACAATGGCGGCCGCAACGCTCCTAGGGAAGTTCATAAAACATCAAACCGTCAAAGGCACAGGTGCCCTTCCCTGAAAACAAGCCCACGCGGGAATCGGGCCAGTTGCCTTCGACCTCGCCCAGTTCATGTCCCTCCGCAAAGAAAAGCACCCTGTCCTTTAGTTTGACCACCCGCAGGTTGTTGCCGTTTCCGCCTGCTTCATGCGCCCGATGGATGCGGGGTCGCACCGGGAACGACCGCTCCGGCATTGCCTGTCCCTGCCGTTTCCCGGTCACCCTGATTTGGGTGAAGCCCTCGTCCGCCGACGCCTGCAGGTAATTTTCTTCATCAACATACACCGGGTAAATGCCGCCTTCGTTCGCCGCTTCTGTCTGAACGGAGAATTCGTATTGCGGCAGCGGGTCGCCTTTGAAAAGCGACTGGCCTGTGCCAAGGACTATCCCGTCCCCGCCGGTGTTCCCAAACTGCCCGGTGCGGCTCCGCCAGCCGCGAATTCGGCACCCCCACTCGTCCCAACCGCGCGTCAGGGTGAAGCTCTCGAAGCATGCGGAACAGCCTTCGGCAAACAGACCGGCCGTACCGGCTCCATATTCCGGAACAGACGCGCTGGGGATATCGAGCAGAATGGAATCAAGGCGGACCTCGAAAGTGCCCTCGTTGTTCTCTATCCGCAGGGCGTGCGGGCCGGCCCAGTTGAAATCGGAAGGCAGGGGCGTCAAGTGCTCCGTTCTGTGTTTTCCCTGCTGGAGCGAATAGAAGGCGGCGCTTTGGGCACGGTCGATTCCGATGCGGAGCGACGCGGCTTTGCCATCGTCCCAAGCGAGCACGCCCAGGCGTCCGCTGTCACGGCCTTGGTAGCGCAGCGTCGTTTCGAGCAGAAAGTTCCGCGCTTCCGCCGTGCGGGCATGCGCGACGGCGGTGTTGGAATCGGCGGAGCCATGCAGGGCTCCCTGCGTCCAGTTCCAATCGCCCTCCAGGTTCCAGCCCGTTGCAAGGGGCTCTCCGCCTTCAAACAAATCCCGGAAGGAAGGCATCGCCGGGGCGGGATGGTAGCCGGGCGTTTCCGCGGCGGTCGGACCCTCCGCATAAAGTTCGTGGCCGAAGAAGTGGACACGGTCGATGCATTGTGAACGATGCCCGGCTTGATCGGCGAAATAGACCAGCCACCACTCGATGCCGTTCGGTCCGCGCAACAGTGTGGGCTGGCCGCAGTTCTTGACCTCCGGCAAAGCGTCCCCGACAACAACGTTCGCATGTTTGGGATCCCTGTTTGAGCGCAGCACGGGAAAAGTGTATTTGCCGGCATTGGTGAAGCCGAGCGGCGTGTCGGCTTCCGCAACCCCAAGGGCGTAATGGCCGTATTGGGGGCTCGTGTGGTTGGCGTTGTAGACCATGTAGTATCGGTCCCGATACTTGACCACAAAGGGACCCTCGTTGACAGACTGCGGCGGAAAGTCGAGGGTCTCCCAAGCAACCAATGATGCCGACAGCAGCGCTTTCGGCTGGCCCGTCAACGTCCACGGACTGGCCATGGGCTGCCCCCAGATCACATTGCCGTCCGTGAACCTCACGGTGTAGAAGTAGAGCTTTCCGTCATCGTCCTGAAAACACTGCGGGTCAATGCGGCCGTCGAATGGAGCATCCCTCACCGTTTCTTTGTAGGGCCCCTTGGGAACGTCAGCAACGGCATGCCCAATTTGTCGCAGGTCGCCGTGGTTCACGGACCAGTACAGGTGAAACACGCCGTTTCGCAGCAGCATGTCGCACGCATGAATATTGTCGTCGGTGGCCGCGGGACCGGTCGCCCACGCATTGTCCATTGAAAACGCATGCTCGGGCCCGGACCAGTGCACAAGGTCGTCGGAAAGGTACATGCCGCCCGAGGTCTTCACCCCCATCAGATAGTACTGCCCGGCATACTTGAATACTCCGGCGTCCGCCGTGTCTAGGAGCACCGGATTCGGTGCCCCCATAAGAAGAACGCTCGTCATCGCAAAACAGAGAATACTCAAACTGTCCTCTCCAGTAACACAGGCGATTAACCGGCCCCGACTACTTCGTAATTGCAAGCTTGCGAATGAATTCCGTTTCGTCCTTCAGGTATGGGGTCCCGTCCTTGCGGAACACGTCGTGGAACCACAGTTTTGGCTCTTCTGTGTACTTCTTCGTCCACGAGTCCCAAGGGAATATGGTCTGTGAGCGCCCGGAAACGAGCCCCCAGTTGATGGCGCCGATATTCTGATCCTTGAGATAGGGCGTGACGGTGTCGAAAGTGCTGCCGGAGCCGCGCGACATGTATTCAGAGCAAATGATGGGACGACCGGACGCTTTGAGCCATGCCACCACCTTCTCCACCGCGGGCACCTTGTCGTAGCAGTGGAAGGTGATAACGTCGGAGCGTTCGAGCATGAGTTTCTCGAGCGGCGGAGTTGTGGCAGCGTGACTGCCGATGTTCAACCACGGAGCGGCCGTCAGCGGCTGGGAAGGGTTGACCTCGCGCGCCCAATCGAAGGCTTTGCCCAGCAGGATGAGGTGCGCGGCCTCCTTGTCCTTGGCTTTCCAGCCTTCGGCGTAGTTGGTGCCATAGTTGCCGGGTTCGTTGAGCAAATCCCAGCCCAGCACGCGTTTGTCATCCTTGAAGCGCGTTATCACCGAAACGACGTAGGGCTTTAGTTCATCATGGCGCGCAGGGTCTTTCAGCAGGTCAATGTGGGGCGACTGCACCCAGCGTGAATTGTGGACGAAAGGAACAGGTTCTTTTTGCGGGCCCAATTCGGGCCGGGGGTCCCAGCAACTGTCGAAGATCACGAACAGGGTCTTAATCCCGTACCTGTCGGCAATGGCAAGATACTCATCCATGCGCTTCTCGAATCCGGCAGGGTCGGCCTTCCAAGCCATGTCATGGAGGAAGACACGCATGCAGTTGAAGCCAATGTCCGCGGCCCAGCCCAGTTCCCGGTCGATGGTCTTCGGATCAAAGGTCTTGGCCTGCCACATTTCAAGCTGGTTCGATGCGGTACTGGGCACGAAATTGGCCCCCGCCAGCCAGTGATACTGTGCGTACCACGCGTTGGCCTTCTCGGCGCTCCAGCGACCCTGTTCGAGCTTCCAGTTGACGTCACTACCTGGTTCGGCCGCGAACGAACAGGAATACAGGGCGATTGAACCGACAAATACCAAGGCGCTTGCGGATAGGAGGATTCGGCGGGTTGAAATGGTCATGATGATCTCCTGTTTGTCCGTTCAATGTGGACCGAAATCTTTATCCCCTGGGACCACGGCGCTGTCGTTGCCACAGCATGAAATGCCCTTTGCTGGGCGTTCATCCGCCTGCCACTGGAAGCCATGTGGCGTAGGTGAAAGTCTTGCTGTTCTTCTCTGGGCGATTGTTGCCATCGGCATACCAGCGGCCGACATTGGCAAAGGGCACCATCAGGACCTTGAAGGATTTCCCGTCCGGACCGACCAGTTCGGTCTCCAAGCCGGGGCCCAGCGCGCGTTCTGGAGCGGGCACTGTCGCCGGCGCCTGGGCCCTTTGCAAATCCACCTTCACGTTTGCCGCATCCATGACCGGGCTGTCCGGATGGACGAGCTTCTGCCAGGCGCTGTCGAAGGTGTAGACGACGGGACCGCGCAGGAGCGCAACGGGAATGCTGGCGGCGGGATCCGCCTCGTACATTTCCTCGAACTCGCTGCCCTGGAGATGGGTCCGGCGCGGCTGCACGTAGTTCTCATGCTGTTTCCATTCGATGCGCATGGGCAGAAGCAACTCAACCGTGTCGCCCGCTTTCCAGGTGCGGTTGATGGAGCAGTACCTGCCCTTTTCGACGTTGGCCTGTGGTTCGCCGTTGACGGACAGGGATGGCTGATCGCACCAGGCCGGGATGCGCAGCTTGAGCGTGAAAGCCACCGCCTCGCGAGGGGTCACATGGAAGAGGATTCTTTCCTCCTCGGGATAGCGCGTTTCCTGGACGACTTCCGTTTCCCAGTGCGCGATCTTTACGCCGGAAGGCACGTATTGATTAACGATGATGCCGTCGTTGTCCGTGGCGTAGAGGAACATCAGCAGCAGCGAGATGACACGGTGGCCGCTGCTTGAGCAACAGTCGGGGCCATGGAAATAGTCGCCCTTGTCGCCATTGGGCGGCGTATGGTAGCGGCTGCAGTCGCCGTCTATGGTCTGCGCGGCGAAGAGGTGGTTGAGAATGAGTTTCTCCATGGCGTCGGCATACTTGGGGTTGCCTGTAAGTTCGAGAAGAGATTCGGTGAGCTGGAGCCACGTCATGGTGGCGCAGGTTTCAACAACGTGGCCGGTGACAGGTTTGATGTAGCCCTGCTCGTAGTGCTCACCCACGCTAACGCCGCCGGTGATGTACATCTGCCGCTTGGCGACATCGGCCCACACGCCCTCAACCTTTTTCAGGTAGGAGGCGTCGCCGGTGGCGCGATACATGCGGAGGAATCCGAGGAAATTCATTTGGAAGGTGTGCGAGTGCACATAGGGCTGAACCTCATTAATGCCCATGGCGCCCGCGGCCACTT
>CAIJOU010000397.1 GCA_903822375.1 Candidatus Hydrogenedentota bacterium | reverse complement strand
TGCGCAGAAGCCTGTAGACCATGCGCATCATGAAATTGCTGCCGCCGAGAACCCGGACCAGCACCGCCGAAACGCGGACGGCACGGCGGGAAATCTTCACTTCGCTTCCGGCGCTGAATCCGCGCCGGGCGTTGATGTTGCGCAGGGTCAGCACGGCCAGCAGCACGGGCCACAGGCAGAATTGGCGGATGCCGCGTTCGGACGCGGGAAGGAGCAGGCAGTAGTCCATGGCCTTGTCGAGGCAGGATGCGGCAATGGCCACGGCCTCCCCCAGCGCGGCCTCAAATGCGGGGTCGTGCGGATTGGCGCCGCCCAACCGGTCGAGGTCGAAGCCGTGGCGCGCGAACAGGTCGCGCGGCAGCCAGCACAGGTCCCGGCGCCGGTCGTCCCAGATGTCCTTGAGAATGTTGGTCATCTGGAGTCCCTGTCCGAACGGCACGGACAGCGCCATCATTTCCTGACGGTGTGCGCCCAGTGCCGGTGTGTGGGCGCAGAACAGGTCCGTGAGCATTTCGCCGACGACGCCCGCAACGTGGTAGCAGTAGGCGTCCAGGTCGGCAAGGCCCGGCAGGCCGTGGGTAAAGCGGCCCTCCTGAAACCGCTCCATGCCCCCGCACATGATTCGGACGCATCGGGCAATGGCCGCGCGTTCGGCGGCGCCGTAGCCATTGATGAGCCGTATCGCGCAGGCCGTGTGCCGGAGCAGGTCCTTCTCGGCGTCCAGCGTGTCGGCGCCCAGCAGCGGGGCAACCTCGCACGCGAACGCGTCGGCGTCCCCGCCATCGGCGACAATGGCCTGAAAGTGCTCCAGGAACCGGCGCTTTGCGCCGAGGTCGAGCACGGCGGAGTCCTCGATCGTGTCGGCAATGCGGCAGACCAGATAGGCCGTTCCCACGGCCGCGCGCAGCGGCGGCGGCAGCAGGGGGATAGTCAGCGCAAAGGTGCGCGACACGTCCTGGAGGACGCGTTCCTGATAGGCCAGGTCGGTTTCTTTGTCAGGCTGGTTGGACATTTGCTGCCCGTTCCAAAGTGGTAGAACCATTGAAAAGACCGGGGGAAGGCTGTAGAATAGCAAAAGTGCGGACCGGGCACACACTCCGACGCTATCCCACGCACGCAGTAAACCCATTCCCGAGGTCGATGCAGTGAAAATCATCCTTGCCAAGCCGCGCGGCTTCTGCGCCGGCGTGAAACGCGCCATCGGCGGCGTGCTCAACACGCTGCAGCAGTACGGACCTCCCATTTATGTGCTGAACCACATCGTCCACAACGCGCATGTGGTCCAGTCCCTGCGCGAAAAGGGCGTTGTGTTTGTGAAGGATATTCAGGAGGTCCCGCCCTTCGCGACGCTGCTGTTCAGCGCCCACGGCGTGGCGCCCCGCCTGTGGGCGGAAGCCAAAACGCGCTGCCTCAACGTGGTTGACGCGACCTGTCCCCTGGTGGAGCGCATCCACCACGAGGTGGTCCGCTTTGCGAAAAGCGGTTACACCATCGTCTTTGTCGGCGACGCCGGCCACGATGAGACGGTGGCCACCGTCGGCCACGCGCCCGAGCGCATGATCGTGCTGAACTCCGCCGACGGCGTGGAGCGGCTGGACGTCACCGACCCGGAGCGAATCGCCTATGTGACGCAGACCACGCTGAGCGTGGACGACTCGAAAGGGATCATCGCCGCGCTGCGCAGGCGGTTCCCCAACATTCACGGCCCGGAGCGCGGCAATGTCTGCTACGCCACCGCCAACCGCCAGGCCGTGCTGCGTGACCTTGGCGACGACATTGACCTCGTTCTCGTTGTCGGCGACCCGGAGAGCGCCAATTCAAGCCGGCTCGCCCAACTCGCGCGGACAGCCGGCAAGGCCGCCTATCTGATCCCGGACGCCTCCGCGATTTGCGGCAAGTGGGTGGATGACGCAAAGACCATTCTCCTGACCTCCGGCGCCTCCGTGCCCGAGCACCTCGTCCAGGAGGTCATCGTCTATTTCCGGCGGCTCTACGACTGCGTGATCGAAGAGCGCGAACTGGCCGTCGAGAACGTGCATTTCTCGCTTCCCGAGATACCGCGCTAACCCGACCGTCGGGCATGTGAGACTCCCGTCCGCGGCGTCGGACTGTCGGCTTGCGGCAAGTGCCGGGGTTGCCAGATGTTTTACTTCCTCCGGGCGTTGGTGATTTCCCAGCCGCAATCGGTTAAAATGGCTTCGGTAGGCGGCCCCATGGCGGGAAGACAGGCGCGTTTCGCTTCCGCCGTTTTGGCCTGATCGCGCACACCGCCCTTGCAGGGCTTTGGAGTGTCCATGAGCACAGTAATCGTGACCGGTTCGGGGGGCTTGATTGGGGCGGAAACCGTACGCCAGTTCTCTCGCGCGGTCCACACCGTGGCCGGCGTGGACAATGACATGCGCGCCTATTTCTTCGGCGCCGACGCGTCGACCCGCTGGTCGGCCGCGCGGCTGCGCGAAGAATGCCCCAATTACCGCCACCATGAGGCGGACATACGCGATTATGCCGCGCTGGAGCGCGTCTTCGCGGAGTACAAGGGCGACATTGCGGTGGTGGTGCACACGGCGGCGCAGCCGAGCCACGACTGGGCGGCCCGCGAGCCGCTCACCGATTTCGGTGTGAACGCAACCGGCACGCTGCACGCGCTCGAACTTACCCGGCAACTCGCGCCGGAGTCGGTGTTTATCTTCACGTCCACCAACAAGGTCTACGGCGACACGCCCAACCTGCTGCCGCTGGTGGAGCAGGAGACCCGCTGGGAGGTGGACGCGGCGCACCCCTACGCCGAGCACGGCATCGACGAGAGCATGTCCATCGACCAGACCAAGCATTCCGTATTTGGCGCATCGAAGGTGGCGGCGGACGTGATGGTGCAGGAATACGGACGCTACTTCGGCATGAAGACGGCCGTGTTCCGCGGCGGCTGCCTCACCGGCCCGGGCCACAGCGGCGCCGAACTGCACGGGTTCCTGGCCTATCTGATGAAATGCGCCATGACCGGCACGACCTACCGTGTTTTCGGCTACAAGGGCAAGCAGGTCCGCGACAACATCCACTGCGCCGACCTGGTGCGCTGCTTTCTTGAGGTGGTGAAGGCGCCGCGCGCCGGCGAGGTGTACAACATTGGCGGGGCCCGGCACAGCAACTGCTCCATGCAGGAGGCCATCGCCCTGTGCGGCGAAATCACGGACAAGCCCATGAACACGGTCTACGTGGAGGACAACCGGATCGGCGATCACATCTGGTGGATCAGCGACGTGCGCAAATTCCAGAGCCACTACCCGGGCTGGCGGCACGCGTACGATGTGCGCGCCATTCTGCAGGAGATTTACGATGGCCTTGGGCAGCGCGCCTGAACTGCGGCCGTCGCCGCGCAACACGCTGTTGTACTCGGTCATCGTGCCGGCGTACAACGAGGCGAAGAACCTGCCGCCGACCCTGGGCGACCTTGCCAAGGCCCTGCGCGCCGAGGGAATCCCCTTTGAACTGCTGGTGGTCAACGACAACAGCAGGGACGAAACGGCGGCGGTGGTCGAGGGAATGCGGGCCGGAATCCCCGAAATCCGCCTGGTTCACAACACGCCGCCCGGCGGGCTGGGCCGTGCCGTGCGCTGCGGGCTGCGCAACTTCAGCGGCGATGTCGTGGCCGTGGTGATGGCCGACAGCAGCGACGCCCCGGAAGACGTGGTCGCCTGCTACCGCAAAATCGAGGAGGGCTACGACGCCGTGTTCGGCTCGCGGTTCCGCGCGGGCAGCAAAGTCACCCAGTATCCCCCGGTCAAACTGTACGTGAACCGCATCGTCAACAAGATGATGCAGCTCATGTTCATGACCCCGTTCAACGACCTGACCAACGCCTTCAAGGTGTACCGCCGCCACGTGATCGAGGGCATCAGCCCCCTCCAGGCGGCCCACTTCAACATCACCATCGAAATGTCCCTGTCCTGCATCATCCGCCGCTACCGGATCGCCGAGCTTCCCATCCGGTGGTACGGCCGCACCTGGGGCCAGTCCAACCTGAAACTGCGCGAGATGGGCCGGCGCTACCTGTGCACGCTGCTCATGATATGGTTCGAGCGGATGCTTGTGCTCGACGACATCATGCTGGAAAGCGCGCCGTCCCCCGCCCCGCCGAAGCCGGAACAGGGTTGAACAGGACGCATCGGTCCAAACGCCGGGGATTTCTGGAAGTGTGGAATTCGCGGGGTTAACGTTGACGACGTCTGACCCGCCGCTTTTCCATGGACTGCGGCGGCAATCCACCTGCGGTCCCGCTTTGGCCGTTCGAAATATGGAGTGCTGCGGCCATGCCACAGCTTTTCT
>CAIJOU010000396.1 GCA_903822375.1 Candidatus Hydrogenedentota bacterium | reverse complement strand
CGCAAGCCCTTGACCGGCTGGGGGTTCCCCTGGAGGCGGCCGCGCGGGCAGCTCAGCGGACGCTGAAAGAAGCCGGTCAGGGCAAGCGCATGCAGGTGGTGGCACAACTGGCCGGGCTCACGCATTTGCCCACGCCAGCAGGCACCAGCATGCCCAGTAACCGGGGGCTGCCATGATGGCGGGGGCGGCAAAAGGGCTGATCAGAAGGTGCGTATGGACCTGCCGGGGTGGGGGTGCACTCCAACGCGCAAAAGGCGCCAAAACAGCACGAAAACACTACCGAAAGCTAGTCAAGTCAGTCAATGCGGCTACGCTACGTGAAATAGACAGCCATAACGGTTCCTCCACTGGGTCATAATTTGCACAACGCAGCAGGGGTTGGCGATTTCAAACCCCTATGCTCTGAATCCACCCAACACGCCGCCCTCACCCGGCGGTTCAGTCCAACATGGTTTATCTGCCGCACTTGCATTCTCGGCCGCTGCCTGCGTTTTGTGGGCGGCAGATAAACGCTGGTCGTTAGGTGGCACATTAGCATCACCTCAGGAGTCATCCAGAATGCAATCGCAATCGCCTGCGCACCCGCTTCTCATCCCAGCTGAACAAGTCGTTCAGCGGCAACTCGCCGCCTATAACGCGAGGGACCTTGAGGCGCTAGTCGCCACCTATGCGGAGGATGCGGAGCAACATCTGCTACACGCAGGAACCCTGGCATCAGGGCGTGAGTCCATTCGCAAACGCATGGCCGAACGCTTCGCTGATCATGCTCTACACGCACACCTGATGTCCCGAACCGTGATGGACAACATCGTTGTTGACCATGAATTCGTGACTAGAACGTTTCCCGATGGTTTGGCTACTGTCGAAATGATCTGCATCTACGAAGTGCACGCGGGACAGATCACAAAGGCTACCTTTGCAATCGGCCAAGCACGCCCAACAAGTGCTGCCTAACCCTTCGCCCGGGCCGACTCGCTTCGGCGTGGCACCTGGCCCGCGAGGCAGTTGTTCATATCATCCGCCTCGCGGGCCAAGCGCCACACCTGCGCTCGCGGCCCAACTCAAACGATAGACATCACGAGGCAACATGGAATTCCACAACTGGCTCATTTACCTAGCTGCGGTTGGATTGATCATTTTCACGCCGGGTCCGTCTGCGGCACTTTGCTTTACCCATGGAGTATCCCAAGGCCCATCCCGAACACTCGCCACCGTTGTGGGAGGCATGGTTGCGTCTTCCTCTCTTATGTTCTTGTCGGCTCTGGGCCTAGGCGCCGCAATCGTCGCATCGAACACTCTATTCATGGTCATCAAGTTTGTTGGTGCTCTTTACCTCGTAGTCCTTGGAATATCAATCTGGCGGTCGCGCCCGCCGCAGTTACCAGACCAACGACAATTCAAAGCTTCCCCAGGCCCTTCATCAATTTCAACTTTGTTCAGGCAGGGGTTCGTTGTGGGCATCGCCAATCCGAAGGATTTGCTTTTTTTCGGCGCGCTCTTTCCGCAGTTCATTGAAACGACTGCGCCGCTTGCTTCGCAACTAAGCATCTTCGCCGTAACTTGGCTCGTTGTAGACGGTCTCGCTATGTTCTCCTATGCGGTACTGGGGGCAAAGTTCGCACCGAAAGCCCGATCGCTTGGTGCCTGGAGGCTTCTCAATCGATTGCTCGGCGGCCTGTTTGTTACCGCTGGCGGTCTTCTCGCAATTGCACGCAAGTGATGACTGTCCCATCATTCAACTGGACGCCTAACGGCGCCCGTGAATTCATACGTTAGGCTGCACCAAAATGCGCGCGCAACTTCTACTGCGTGATCTCCCGACGGAGTTCGATACTTCCAGGCTTTCTTGCCGGATTCCTAAGGCAGGAGACGGACATCACCTCTACGAAGCTGTGAAGTCTTCTATCTCGGAACTCCGAGCCGTCTTGGTAGCAGTGCCTTGGTCCGCTGATGAGCCAACCGTTGAGGCGTCCGAGTCCTTTTGCCGCAGTGGGTTCGCAGCCTTTCACGCACGGAATGACTTTCCGTTTCTGATATTCGAAGGGGCGAGCCAACGTCTGGTCGGTGCGTGTGGACTGCATCGCCCAGATTGGCAGGTGCCTAAGCTGGAGATCGGCTATTGGTGCCGGACAGAGTGTGTAGGGAACGGCTACATCACAGAAGCCGTACGGGGACTTATGCTGTACGCCCGTGAGCAACTGGAAGCCGTGCGCCTCGAGGTAATCGTCGACGAATTCAACACAAGGTCACGTCGGGTAGCGGAGGCAGCCGGCTTCCGGCTCGAGGGAACCTTACGCAGTCAACGCCGCGGGCCGGACGGCAAGCTACGGGATATTTGCGTCTATGCAAGCGTGGAAAGTGCAGCCTAACAGGTCGCTCCATCCGACCCGCGCCAGCTCCGCTGGCTTGGTCGGCTGAGCTTCAACGTTAACGCACATGCATCAAGTTTCTGCCCCTGCTGCTTCGTGCATATTTCGGGCGCGAAAATGGCCTCATGGTCATTGGCACTCCGGATGAATTGCGACGTCTCGGCCAGCAGTTGATTGCAGTCGATCAGTACCCCGTGAAGGAAGGGAACTGGCCGGCAGAAGTAGCGCATCCGATGGTTGTCAGTCCATACGTCGACGCGCCAGACTTCCAGCTTTCATTGCCTCTTGTCCGTCGAAATCCGCATGGTGCAGTCTCACTTTCTGCCCTGGTCTTGGCACTGATTGGCCTAGTAAGTGTGGCTCGGTGGGTGGCCAGTCATGCGCTTTAACATGTCAATCGACTCGGACCCACAACAGCAGATGGCGGCTTCGCCGCAGATGTTGATGGCTCGGTCATCTTCACGTTCGACCTCACGGAGTTAGCTTGTTTGGTGATGTTGTATGTAGTATCATTCATCAATGAATACTGCTGCCAAGCTCCTACAAGCGATGCGCACCAATCCGCTCGATTGGACACTTGCACAGCTTCAAACGGTGGCGCGTCAGCATGGACTTGACT
>CAIJOU010000395.1 GCA_903822375.1 Candidatus Hydrogenedentota bacterium | reverse complement strand
GGCGGCGGCGAACGTGAATGGTGAGGTGAACGCTGATTAGGGGGCAACAGATGAATTGGGATCGTTGTCAAGATGAGGATGGCAGCACAAGCAACCCAAAGAAGGAGGTTGCACCGCCCACATCGGATGAGGCGCGGACCATGCTTTATGATGCGGTCGCCGCACTTGGACAGGATGTCTGCGGACGCTGGGTTCAGAGTGGTTGGCTTGGCCGTGAATCGGCCCTGTGGCGCATCCAGCAAGGGGAAAGCCCCGATGCAGTTGCCCGTGATGTTACGCGTTGATAGTCATGCCGCCGGGCCTCTGTCTTTCTGAAGTTCGGCAGCGATGTACAATTAAGCCAGGATGGACGGGAATGTATCCTCAAACCGTGCCGACAAATCACACTGTAATTTCAGTTTTTTGTTCCCAAAAAAATTGACCGTGGGTGTCTTCGTGGAAAGGCCCCCTCGCACTGACATTCGAAATACTCCCAGGAACAGACCTGACTGTTATGACAAGGTCCATTCGGAAGACACCGAACATCCCTGCCAATTGAGAAGGGGGGGCACCTCAGATGTGAGCGGTAGTAGGTCTGTTCAAGGAGGAGAGAACCATTTCACATGCATAAGAGCAATGAAGGTTCTTTCTCGCCTTATCTCACCCTGTTACCGATCCCTCACTTCGAGCCTCTTGAAGCCATTGCTCGAAGTTGTCCCTGGAGAGACCAAGCAGTTGAAGGAGCAGTCCGGGGGTGTTGGCAGTGTTCAGGAGGTTCTGTATGGCGAGAAATGCAACGAGTTCCTGCTGGAAGGCTGCCCTTGCGGAAAAGAGGAGGGCGTCCTTATTATCAGAATCTTGGACCACTCTGCTTATGATGCTGATTGTCGCGTGAAGGTCTATGAGGGAGTGCTCGATCTTTTCCGACACATAGTCAAGAGGCGGTCCCTGCCTGAGTTCGGTCTTTTGGTATGCGCCGGCGTTGGAATCGCCTGTTATGTTGGCCATGTCCATGTCCATGTCGAAGTCATCCGTCATCGCTTATCTCCAGTCTCATCTGCGATTGTTCTTTCGTGGCAACAAGCGGATTGTAACAAGTATGTGCACCCGTCGCATAGGGATTTGAAAGAGGGCTGACTTGCAGTCATATTTCTCCTTGGCAGAAACACTGTGTGGAACGGCCGCAACGGAAGAGAGGATCGCTATGGACTTTGCCCGGTCAAAGTTCAGCACATTGCGACAGAAATGCACCTACATTCCCCGCCACCTGCTGGCGAATCTGGCGCGCAAGTATGGTGTGAACGAATAGATTCCGCAGCATCCCAAGGAATCTGCACTTGCGATGAAGGTGTTCAGATGAACATGCTACACTGCGTATTTCCAAAGGTAATTCATTGGCTTATCGAATGGCAGTGATACGCGTTGCTGCAGACAATGGAGGAATAGAACTCATGGCAACTATGACCAAAGAGAATTGGTGATCTTGGTGGCCGACAAGCTGGGCATGACACAAAGTGCAGTGACCCGAATCATTGAGGGTAGTTTCGAGGCCATTACGAAATCCCTTGCTGAGGGACGCCGTTGGGAACTGCGAGATTTCGGAGTCTTCGAGGTGAAGAACCGGGCCTCCCGCATCGGACGCAATCCGCGTACAGGAGAGCCGGTTCCGGTATCAGAGCGGCGGGTGGTTACTTTCCATCCGGGCAAGCGTATGAAGGAGATGGTTGCAGTGGAAGACTCCGTGGAAACCAAAGAGAACCCTGCCTGAACATTCCTTGACTGATTCCGTATGATGTGGCTGGGGACTCGAACTGTCAGCAGTGTTTGCAGGCTCCTGCACGGGAGAATGCCCGCAAAAGCCAATCATCTGGCAATGCGAAATCCGATGGATTCGGAGGAGACCCACGGGTCAAAGGAGAGACGAAACGCCGACCGGCCGAAGTAGGCGTAGTTGGCATAGCAACCGCCGCGTATGACGCGTTTCAAATCTGAAGGCGGCCCAGTAGGGTCCAGCACACTTCCACTTGAATAGTTGCCGTACCAGTCTTGGACCCATTCCCAAACATTGCCGCTCATGTCGTACAAGCCCCACGCGTTGGGCAGTTTCCCGCCCACATCGTGTGTCTTACTGCTGGCGTTATTGAAATACCAAGAATGGGCGTCAGCCTGTGTATAGGCCGGGTCGTCTCCCCAGTAGAAGCGGACCAGAGGAGTCTGTTCACCCGTCCGGCACGCATACTCCCACTCGGACTCGGAAGGCAGCCGGAAGGTTAATCCCGTATCAGCGTTCAATGCTGTAATGAAGACCTGCGCGTAGTTCCAGCTTACTTCCTCGACAGGCCGCTTGTCCCCGTAGAAGTTGGATGGATTACTTCCCATAACCGCCTTCCACTGCGTTTGGGTGACCTCGTACTTGCCAAGCCAGAAACCGTGCGTCAATGTCACTGAATGCTGCGGGGCTTCACTCCCGTCGCTGTCCAGTTCACCCGGATACCGTCCCATGGTGAAAGTCCCCGGCGGGCACCATACCATGACAAGTGGCACATCACCCGGAAGCATGACGGTTTGTTCTTCGCCCGCAGTGCCGCCAACTGGCTCAAATTCGACTGTGACGGCCTTGGGGGCGGCCATGGTCACTTGGTTCGTGTTGCTGAGGTTGCTGTCGTCATCCGTGCCGTTCCAGGCCTTTACCTGATAATCACTCTCCGGCGTGGCGGTGAGGGTGACGGTCGTCCCGTTGCCCTGCAAACCGGTTAGAGGGTCAAGGGTTCCGTGCCCATGGACCACGAAAGTTGTCAGTAAATATTGTGCGGGCTCGAATTCAACCGTGACCGTCTTGGGTCCACTCATCGTGACTTGGTTGATGTTGTTGCTGCCGGTGTCGTCGTCCGTGCCGATCCAAGCCTTTACCCGCCAGCCAGAGTCGGGCGCGGCAATGAGAATGACAACCGTATTGGCATCTTGCTGGCCGGTTGCTGGAGTTAGGATTCCATTGCCGCCGACCACGGAAGTTGTCAGT
>CAIJOU010000394.1 GCA_903822375.1 Candidatus Hydrogenedentota bacterium | reverse complement strand
CCACCTACCACCTACCACCTACCACCTATAAAGGAGCCAACCCATGTCCCTCCCCACTCTCGAATCCACCCTGAAAGCCATCCTTCCCGCCGACCTAACTTTGGCGCCCGCGGTGCAGGCGCATTTGGACGATCTGACCAAGCCGCCGCGCAGTCTGGGGCGGTTGGAAGATTACGCCATGCGTTACTGTCTGGCGACCGGCGCGGTCCGTCCGACCCTCGGCCGCAAGCGCATCTATTGCTTTGCCGGCGATCACGGAGTCGTGGCCGAAGGCGTCTCGGCCTATCCCAAGGAAGTGACGCCGCAAATGGTGCTTAACATCCTGTCCGGCGGCGCGGCGGTCTGCGCGTTGAGCCGCAACGCGGGCGCGGAATTGTGCGTGGTCGATATCGGGGTGGATTACGATTTCGGCGAAGTCAAAGGTCTCATCCAGCGCAAAGTCGCGCGCGGAACGGCCAATCTGGCCGCCGGCCCGGCCATGAGCGTGCCGGATGCGCGCCGCGCGCTCGATGTCGGCATTGCGCTGGCGGCCCAGGCGCAGGCCGACGGCGTGACGCTGCTGGGCACCGGGGAAATGGGCATCGGCAACACCACGCCCTCCACGGCGCTCTATGCGGCCTTCCTGGGTTGCGACGTGGAAGCCATCACCGGCCGCGGCACGGGCGTTGACGATGCGGCCCTGAAACGCAAGGTCGGTGTTATCCGCCGCGCGCTCGACGTGAACCGCGCGCGCCTGACCACGCCTTTGGATACGCTGGCGGCGCTGGGCGGGCTCGAGATCGCGGGAATTTGCGGGCTGATCCTGGGCGGCGCGGCGCGGCGTCTACCGGTCGTGGTGGACGGATTCATCTCATCCGCCGCCGCGCTGGCGGCGCTGCGGCTGGCGCCTGCCGTCAGGGATTACCTGTTTTTCAGCCATGTGTCGCAGGAGCAGGGCCATCGGCATGTGCTGGGACTGTTCGCGGACGCGCCGGTGCTGGATCTCGGCATGCGCCTCGGCGAAGGCACCGGCGCGGCGCTGGCGATGATGGTCATCGAGGGCGCCCTCAGGGTCTACAACGAAATGGCCACCTTCTCCTCCGCCGGCGTGAGCGGAAAGAACGCGTAAAAGAGTTTGCACGGTAAACAGTGAGCAGTGAGCAGTTTACTGTTCACTGTTTACTGTTCACCGATTTCTGACACCTCAACGCCGCATCCAACCCATACGCCGCCAGAATGCCCAGGCAAAGCTGGAAGACCTGAATGAACTTGTTCGGATTACGGATGGAATTAACCAGCGGCAGTTGATAAAACAACGCGTAGAGCGGAAAATACTTGCCGTAAGCCAGCAGCAGCGCAATCAGCGCGGCCGCGCCCCAGAACAGGATCTCGGAACGACGGTCGGAAAGAATGGTGGAGGGTGGAAGGTGGAGGGTGGAGGGTGGCGAGGATACTGTCACATCCGCCCTCTGACCTCCGACCTCCGACCTCTGACTTCCGACTTCCGCCCTCTGTCCACTGTTCGCTGTCTTCTGACTTCCACCTTCCACCTTCCACCCTCCACCTCTTCCGCCCCACAGTGCCGCCGCCACCGCGAACAGCGCCAGCACGACGGGAATCGCGCCGATGTAAATGCTCTCCAGCCGGAAATTCATGAACCCCTGACGGGTCTGGTCCCAGTTCGCCGACTGCCCCGTGCGCCCCCAGTAGGGCCCCTCCGGTTCGCCCGAGCGCCAGCCGGTGTAGCCGGGCGCGATCAGATCGATCGTCTCATCCACCGGCACGCTCCACTGTGTGCAGAACTCCCATTTTGCTTGGGGGTTCTCATCGCTGACGCTGGCCACGCCCTTCACGTTGGTGGCATAACTGCCGAGCAGCGACGGGCCGGCGAGCAACAGCACCACCGCGCCCATGGGCAGGAAGGTGGCCAGGGCCCGACTGGTGCGGCGGACGGCGGAAGACTCGGCACGGAACACGCGAAGGACGGCGTAGGCGCCCAGAAAGAGGCCAAAGAACAAAGCCACGTCCTGCTGTTCGATCAGCATTAGTCCGGCGACGGCGCCCGCCAGCAGACTGCGGGCTACCGGGCGGGAATGCCGGCTGCAGATGTCGATGGCAACCAGCAATAGGGCGGAGAGGAAGAGGATGTCGAACTTGAGCACATGCCCGGCATAGACCAGCGTAAGATTGGAACCCACCCAGAAGGCGGCCAACGCGCCCATGGTGGCCGCGGCGGCGGAGACGCCGCGGCGCCTCAGAAACGTCACCAGCATCAAGGCGCCAAGGGCCAAATTGAGAGCGTGGATGGTGTTCACGAATGCGACGGGCGACAGCACCCAGCGTGTCAACGCCGACCATGACAGCGTCTGAATGCCCCCGCCGGCGCCCATCAGCGGCGCGACACCCCACAAGCCCACGAACGGAGAGGTCAGGCTGCGCCTGCTCTCGACTACCGCGCCGATGTTGTCGTCAGTGGAAAACAGGCAGATGCCGGACTGCCATACGTTCCAGAAGACCAACAGCGCAACGCCGGCGACGGTGACCGCCACCGCAGCCCAGAACCATCCCGCATGTTGTCTCGCTTCGATTGTATTCATCGAATGGTCCGCCTTCCCAACGTTCACGCCTTCACGCACCGCACGGTCGCCGTCCGGCGCACGATCTCGATCGCCCGTTCCGTTCGGTTTGCCCACTCCCCCCGTAGGCGCGCCAAACCGCGGGTGTTTTCTCGACCATTGCTTGTTCCTATGGCCCGGCGCCAATATCCGTTTAATCCGGAGTCAGCGTTACTCCTCGCTCTTTAACTGCCACAGTTTCTGGTTGACCGTCGCTCATGGGGACGGCACGAACGGGCGGGTTAGTGGGGTAGAGGACGGACGTAGCGCCCGCGAGGCGCGCGAACGGGTCCCCGTACAGCACCAGATACATCTTGATGACATTGCTCCAAGCATAGGTATCCCGCGCGTGCCGCAACCCGTCCCGGATCCGCGCCATGCGCTCGGGGTCGCCGCCCGCACACACGCGCATGGCGTCGGCCAGTTGCGCTGCCGATCCGTACTCGAATAAAACCCCGCAGCCATGCTGCGCGACGAAGTCTCGGAAATACGGCGTGTCGACCGCGATCACGGGGCAATCATAGGCACAGGCGTCGAATAAAACTCCCGAGCCGCCAAGTTCACTGGCACCGGGGACATAAGAGAGGATCGTGCCGTCGGCTGCGGCAAAGTAAAAAGGCACCTCGTTGTCCGGAATAAAGCGGTCGTCCACCCGAAAGGCCGTGTAGCCTGCCTCCGAGCCAATAGCGTACGGGTCGCGATTGACGACCTTTCCAGCAAAGAGCAGAAACGGCGGATGATCGCAAAGACGGGCCGCCTCGAACACCGTACGGTAGTCCTTCGTGTCCCGGTGGCCCCCGAAGCACAGCCATACCGGGCCGTCGGCGGGGAGCCCGAGCCGTGTCCGAGCCTCGGTTTTCGACGGCATCCGCTCGACGGGCGTACGGCCCGACGGCACATGCACGGCTAAGTCGCCCAGCACGTTGTGGCAAATCTCGCTCGTGTGCGCGTTCTCGAACACGAAGAACACGCGACCGCGCCGCAGCGCCCAATCCGTCAGGAGGCAAACCACGCGATCCCGGAGGGACCGTTTGCCTTCCCGCCGGCAGGTGTAGGGAGTGCAGCAGTGGTGTACGACGGGGCACCGGCAGAACATGGCGAACAGGATCGTAACCGGTATGCACCCATCGGCAAAATGAACGGCGCCGACATTAAGGCGGTGCAGGAGTGTCAACGCCTTGATGGCGCAGAAAGCGGACTCCAGGACCAGGTCGAAGTCATGCACTCGTTTGGCGTATAACCCGCGCGTGAGCGCCGGGGTCAAGGGCCGCAACCAGAAAGGCAATCGGTCGAAGACACCCCGCACGTGATCGGCAAGATCCGGGTCAACGGGGGCCTCGCGAACGGAGAAAAGCAAGATATGCACGGGGATTCCGCATTGCAGAAGCGCGCGGGCGGGACCCGCGATGAGAGGCATCCATTGCGCTTGGACGTGTCCCCTGGTGCCCACGATCAACACGCTCTTGCCGACCTGTTTGCCTGGCGGTTCCGGTTTTCCTGCGTTTCGCATCGCCGTCCTTTCCGGTTCGAATTCGCCGCGCATTCGTCAAGGCGGCCAATTACTTTCGCCCGACAACGATTTCGCGCAGAATCCGGTGTGGCTTCGAGAAATGCCAAAGGTCAATAAGAGTCTCCTTGAAAGGCATGGCGGGAACACGCGGCGCAGGATCTCCTGTCCGAGTGAGTGCGACATGAAAAGAACCTCCCGCATTAAAACGAGCGCCACGAACGAACTGCCTGCGGAACCAAGAAACAATCTCTGGATGGTTTTGCAATTTGTACTCATCAAACAATCGAAGCCACCATACGCGGGGTTTCACCGTACGATGCCACTCGCGATCTGGTGTCGTACTGATGGATG
>CAIJOU010000393.1 GCA_903822375.1 Candidatus Hydrogenedentota bacterium | reverse complement strand
GGACCAGGGGGGTCAGAACCGAGATGGAGAGCTTCAGGGTTTCCAGCTCGGACTTGCCGAGTTCGCGGAAGCGGGGATCGCGGAAGGCGGCGTTGAAGGCGGGTCCGGTGGATGACTCATTGCGTGAAATCTTCCGCCAGAAACAGATTCAGCTTCCCGCCCGGGCAACAGCGGAGTTCCACGAGGCGAAAAAGGACGAGAAGGCGAAAATTGACGAGAACGCGGTGTGGCTGATCAAGAATGACCGCTGGTATCTCTTCTGGACGGGATGCGCCGTGGAGGAGTTGCCCAAGCAACTGAAGGTGACCGCAAAGTTTCACCCGTCGCATCTGGCCGGTATCGCCCTGTTCGGCCTGGGACTTGGCGGCCTGCTTGTGTTTGTGGGCGGGCTCATTGCGATTGACATTTGCTCGAAGCGGGCCAGCGGCGCGGCCATGGGAGTGGTTGGCATGTTCAGCTATCTCGGCGCCGCTTTGCAGGACAAGGTCAGCGGCAAACTGATTGAGGCGGGCGCGTCGACGGTGGACGGCAGGCTCACCCATGACTTCAACAGTGTCTTCCTGTTCTGGCTGGGCGCGGCTGTCGTTTCGGTGGCGCTCGCATGCCTCCTGTGGAATGTAAAGGCGAAGGACTGAAACCCATGCCCCATTATGATTTGCTGATTCTCGGCGCCGTATCCAAAGACATCATTATCACGCCGGAAGACACAGAGTATTCCATCGGCGGTGCGGTGGTGTATTCCTCGGTGGCGGTCAGGCATCTCGGCGCCAATATTCTGGCGGTGACCAAGCTCAACCCCGATGACTGCTCGGCGCTGGACGTTTTCGAGCGATACGGCGTGCCGCACAAGTTCCGTGAATCCGAGCACACGACGTCCATCCGGAACACCTATCACACGGCGGACCGTGACCGGCGCACCTGTGAAGCACTCGGCATGGTGGACCCCTTTACGCTGGACGACGTGCCGCGGGATGTCAGTGCGGACGTCTATTACCTTGGCGGGTTGATGAAAGGCGAGTTTCCCGAACCGTTCGTACTGGAGATGTGCGAACGCGGAAAAGTCGCCATTGACGCCCAGGGGTTCATGCGCGTGAATGACAACGGCCCCATGGTCTTTCGCGACTGGGACAACAAGAAAGAAGTGATCGCGGCGGTCCATTACCTCAAAACCGACCATGCGGAAGCCGAGACCCTCACAGGAGAGACCGACCGTCGGCGCGCCGCGAAGATCCTCGCCTCGTGGGGCGCGAAAGAGGTCATGCTCACGCACAGCAGTGAAGTGCTGGTGTGCGTGGACGGCGAAATCTATGCAGCCCCCTTCACACCGCGAAACCTGTCCGGCAGGACGGGGCGCGGGGACACCTGCTTCGCCTCGTACTGTTATTGGCGCCAGAACCACACCCCGGCGGAAGCCTGCAGCTTTGCGGCGGCGGTCACTTCGCTGAAAATGGAAAAGCCTGGCCCATTCACGGGCAGTCTGGCCGACGTGACGTTCTGACACGGGGCAACGCGCGTTTTGGAGTGCGGTGGCAGAGCGCAAAGCGACACCGCTTTGGCTGGTTCGATGCGCAATGTGAGCCAAAGCTTCCGCCGCAGGCGGATTGCCGCCGCACCACAGGGGGGCGTGCCCGGTTCATCCAAGGCGTTCTCGTCTATTTCGAGGCGCTCTTCTTGTCCATGCGTTCGAGCAGGAGTTTCTGCAGTGCGGGGAGGTTGTCGGCGTTGAGCAGATCGACGCCGTTGTCATAAAGCAGCGGCCAGGACACGGCGGGCGTGGGCAATGCCCAGAAGCGGATACGCCGCCCCTTGTTATGGGCCTTTGCGACCATGTCATGCAGAAGCGCCGCCTCGTCCGCGGGCATGTCCCCCTTTGCCTTCCATTTGAACACGGTGTTCCAGTCCATGCTGACCCACGGGATCAGATTGGCGGACACATCGCTGTCCAGGTCGGCCCGGCGTCCGTCCACGGCAGCCAGGCGCGTGGCTTCGGCGGCCATGACGTCACGGGGGCAGTTGCCCGTGATGATGACGGTCACCGCGCCGGGCTTGGCGCTTTCGGGAGTGAAGGACGTGAGCATGTCCGCATACTCCTTGAGCACCTCGCGCAGGCGGACGTAGGTTGTTGGGCCGTCGTCTTTGATGTCGATCAGCAGTGTCACAACCGGTCCGCCGGGGTAAACGCGCCCGCCGTTTTTCTTCACGCGCTCATGCAGGGGATCGAGGTACATGGCGCGCAGCGTGCGCTCCGGGCGTACGGCCTTCAGGTCGTGCGCGACGAGCAGTTCACCGTCCACCAGATAAATGTCCGCCTCAATGCTGCAGAAGCCCACGTCCAGCGCGTCGAGCAGCGGCCGCGTGCGGGTGTAGTCATTGTGCGAATGGGCGCGCTCAAGGGGAATGATCGCAGCCGTGTCCGCGCCCGCTAGGGCCGGCAGGAGCACCAGCAGGGAAAGCAGGGAAAGTCTAAACAGTGTCCTCATTTCCGCAAATTCCTTTTTGTAGTTCTTTTGCCGATTGCGTGCCGCGGGCGTCTCGCCTGCCCTGTCCTGATGGAGGAAACAAGACACAAGGCAGGCGGGACGCCTGCGTTACGGCGGGCAGAAGCAATCTCCAACAATGACAGTGTCATACAAAACATTTTGAAATTCAAGCTCCCGCATTTGCGGGAAATTGAATGTAGTGACTGACCACCCACATAATGATGTCCCTGTCGGACCCCATTGGGAGCAGCGAGCCGGGGCAACCTTGTTGCAGGCAGGAGGAGATGAATCTGACTCTTGACCGCTCCGAACTTAGCAGGACCGGAATCATGTCGCATAGAAGTGTTTTGCCGAGAATCGCAGTCCTTTGGCTGGTCTTGCTGAACCTGTCCACAATGGCGTTTGCCGCCGACCGGGTGCCCCCATTGCCCGACCCCTGCCTTAGCCATCCGCAAGACCGCAGTTCCATTGCGGGCGAGCTGCGAAAGCTGGTGGAAGACGACTGGATTCTCAGTCTCCAGCGTCCCGTGACAACCCAGTCGGATGCGGCGGGTGCCTGCGACGGCGTCAAGAACGGTGCCTACGGATTTCACACGGGCCAGGAGGCCAACCCCTGGTGGCAGGTGGACTTGGGCGAGGAGAAGACTATCGGGCGGGTTGTCGTCTACAACCGGCTTGACTATGCGCCCGGTCTGCACAATGCGGACACGTTGCAGGTATTCGCGTCCAGCGACGGCAAAGACTGGACGCTATGCCATGATAATAAGGGGCATCATTTCGGCGGAATCAGCGGCGCCCCGCCCCTCGAAGTCTCCTTCGGCGACCAGGGATTGAAGACCCGGCACCTCCGGCTGGTCATTCCCAGCTCCGCGCCCATCTTTCTGCATCTCGACGAAGTCGAGGTCTACGCGCTCGGAGACGACACGAAAAATCTCGCGCTGGGCCGGCCCGCAGACCAGTGCAGCCTGAGTCCCTGGTCCACGGCAAAAGCAACCGTTCCGGTGGAGTATCCGGTTGCCGTATACCTTGACCGCGCGCGTAGGGAGGCATCCCGCCTTCAAGAGCAGGGAATTGATGTCTCCTCCTCTGTGACTGAACTGGACGCCATGGCAGCGCGGTTAGCCGCTTTGCCCGCAGATGTTTCCGCGGAAACTCTCCGTGGGATCTATCTCGACGTTCGCTGGATACTTCGGGGGTTGGTGCTGCGCAACCCGTTGCTGGATTTCGAGCAGTTGTTGTTCGTCAAGCGGTTCACCCAGGAAACCTATCCCGATGTCTGCCTGAACCACATGCCCTGGGTCTCCAAACCCGGGGGAGACCTCTGTGTGCTCTCGTCCGGTCCTGAGAGCCATGGGCTCTTCGTCTTCCTTGCCGACCTTCGGGACAAGCCTTCGGACACGCCCGCCGTCACGGTTCGCGCACTGCTCAACAACGCCCTGGGACCGGGCCATGTGCACGGGGTGGACCTGTGGTATGACGGCAGCCGCATCGTGTTTGGCTATGCGCGCGCGAAGAGCGAGAATCCGCCGGAGGGTTGGCTGGACCGCGCACAGAGCTATCGGCTCCGCCGGGAAGTGGAGCCCATTCACATCTTCGAACTGCGATTGGAAGACGGCAGTGTCCGCCAGTTGACCTCCGGTGAATGGAGCGACCTGGACCCGACCTATACGCCCGGTGGCGACATCGTCTTTGTCTCGGAGCGCTGCGGCACTTCGCTCCAATGCAACGAGTACGACAAGGACGAGACGAGCTGCAACCTTTACGTGATGGGACCGGACGGCGGCGGTATCCGCCGGCTCAGCGCGAACAAGGACGGCGACTATCTGCCGCACTGTTTGGACAACGGCGTGATCGCCTACACCCGCTGGGAATATCACGAGCGGAGTTGGGCCTTTATTCAGTCACCCTGGGTGATCCGGCCGGACGGAACGGGCGCCGACGCGATCTTCAAGCAGCATTTTGTCAATCCCTGGGCGCTGGAGGAGACCCGGTCCATACCGGGCAGCGGCAAACTGGTGGCGATTGCGGCGGGCCATCACACCCTTCCCGTTGGGCCGTTGGTGGTGTTTGACCACCGCATGGGCATTAACGAACCGCGCGGCATCGGCATTGTGACGCCGAACATCAATCCCCCGGAGGGGGGCATGGACGGCGTGCCCGTGCCCGAGGGCGGCGTGTCCGACTACGACGGCTTCTACGGCACGCCCTGGCCCCTTTCCGAAAAGAGCTTCCTGGTGTCGTACACCCACGGCAGCAAGAGCACCGAACCTGCCGGTTATGGGCTGTACTTTGTGGACGTTTATGGGAACAAGGAGCTGATCTGCCGCGACCCGGCCATTTCCTGTTTCTCACCCATTCCCCTGCGCCCAAGGCCGCTTCCGTCCGTGCTTCCGGACGGAACGAACATGGCGGCAAACGGGGCGCTGTGCATCGTGAACGACATCGCCCACGGCAGCCCGGACATTCCGGCGGACAAGATTCGCTATCTGAGAATTGCCGAGCCGATAGGCTGGCCCTACGACAATGAGACCGGCGGGCAACGCTACGGCGAGGATCACCGCTACGCCGGACCGGGTGCGGAGCGGAAGAACCTGACCAACTGGACACCGATTCGCATTCTCGGCGACGTGCCGGTGCAGCCGGACGGGAGCGTGCGTTTCCATGTTCCCGCCGATACGGCGGTGTATTTCCAACTACTTGACGAAAACCGCATGGAACTGCGGCGGATGCGGTCCTTTGTCAGTTTCCAACCGGGAGAGGTTCGCGGCTGTGCGGGTTGCCACGAATCCCGGGCCGGTGCGCCCGTGCAGCCCGGAGAAAAGACCACGGCGGCGCTGAGGAACGGTTCGGATTCCATGCTTCCGGCTCCCTGGGGGGACCAGCCGATTAGTTTCTTGAGAGATGTGCAACCGGTCCTCGACAGAAACTGCGTGAAGTGTCACGGGGGCCTCAAGCCCGCCGGCGGGCTGGATTTCTCCGGGGGGTTGATCTCTTTCGACGAACAGGTGGCCGGCTACGGGCACAACCGTGCGTATGAGACCATCCTGACGAAGAACCTGATTTCCATGTCCGCGGCGCGCGCGCAGGATGCCAGCATCACGCCGTCCGGGGCCTACGGTTCCCGCAAGAGCAGGCTTGTCGCCGTTCTGGACGACGAGAAGCATCCCGGCAAGGTGAAACTCACCGAGGACGAGCGGCTGCGCCTGACCATGTGGATTGACGCCAACGCGCCCTATCACGACCGCTTTGTGAACAAGCGCCCCGCGGAGGCCGCCTACGACTTGGCCGCCGACAAGCAACTGCTCGGGGCACTCCGCCAGATACATGAACGGCGTTGCGCGGCCTGCCATGAACCGGACGAGGTCACGAGACTCGACTGGATAGACTTGAAGCATCCCGAACAGAGTCTTTTCTTGGCGGCGCCGCGCGGCCAATCGCCGCAGGGACGGAAGGTATGCACGCAAGCCATCTACGCCAATGCGGAAGACCCGGACTATACACTTGCACTCAACCTCGTAAACGCCGCCGTTTCGAAGGCATGGGCGAATCCGCGGCGCGATTTGATTTCATTCAGGCAGTCTGCGGAAACTGGACCCGTCAAAGAGTCTCAAATCCCGGCGACTCAACCGGCACGAAACCACTGATGATTTCCCTGCACATGCATTCGAAATTCCTAATTCCTAATTCCCAATTCCTAATTATTCATGGCTTCGCCGCATCATGGAGAAGAGCATCATGCCGGTAGCCGACCATGCCATGTATGTCCGGATGCTTGACCGGGCTTTGTCGGAGGGCTTTGCCTATCCGGCAATCAACGTGCTGGAATTGACCAGTCTCAACGCCGCCATTGAGGGCTTTGTCCAGGCGCAAAGCGACGGCATTGTTCAAATCTCCGTCGCTGCGGGAATGCATTCTTCCGGCCCGGCGAAAGATCCGGTGCTGGGGGCAATCACGCTGGCGGAGCATGCGCGCCGGGTCGCCGAAAAAGTCGGGGTCTATGTGGCCATCCATTCTGATCACTGTCCCACGTCGAAAGTGGATTCCTTCTTGAAACCACTCATTGCCGAGACGGCACGCCGCCGTTCAGAGGGCCTGCCAAATCTGTTCCACAGCCACATGTACGACGGCAGTGATTTGCCCATGGGCGAAAACCTGCGCATCGCGGAAGAGTTGCTTTCGCTTTGCCGCGACAACGAGATAATCCTGGAGGTGGAGGCGGGCGTTGTTGGCGGCGAGGAAGACGGAATCACGGGCGCGCCGAATGCCAAGCTTTACACCACGCCGGAAGACATGCTGCAGGTTTATGAAACGCTGAGCAGGGTAGAGGGCGGCCGTTTCATGCTCGCGGCCACCTTCGGCAATGTGCACGGCGTCTACAAGCCGGGACATGTGAAACTGATGCCGAAGATCCTGAAAAAAGGTCAGGAGGCGGTAATGGCCCGCCACGGAAAAGATTCCCGCATGTGGCTGGTGTTTCACGGGGGCTCCGGAACGGAAACAGCCCAGATACACGAGACGCTTGATTATGGTGTGGTCAAGATGAACATCCATACCGACACCCAGTATGCGCTAACCCGCGCTGTGGCGGACCACATGTTCACCCGCTATACCGGAGTGCTGATGGTCGACGGAGAAGTGGGCGTGAAACAGGATTATCTCGCAAGCACTTGGTTGGAAAAGGGGCGCGGAGGCATGGCGGCACGCGTGGTACGGGCGTGTGAGGAACTGAAGTCTGTCGGAAGAACCATGGGAAACGCACAATGAAGCAGTACAACGCAGAGAACCTGACAGTAAGCCCTCCCCGGCACCCGGAAGATCCAGGATTGAGCCTTTCGATTACTCCAGAGAGTGCCGACTGGGAGTTGATTTCTTTCCAGGTCCGGAAATTGGAGGCGGGCAAATCTTGGAGTTTTGAGACCGGTGAGAACGAACTGGCATTCGTGAATCTCAGCGGACGCTACACGGTCGAATCGGACAAAGGCACATGGACCGGCATCGGCGGGCGACGCTCACCCTTTGAGGGTGCGGCGCACGCGTTGTATTTGCCGCGGCACACGGCCTTTAGCGTAACGGCGGAAGAAGCGGGGGAATTCGCCGCAACCTGGTGTCCCACAGATGAAGACCACGAGCCTTGGCTCATCAAGCCCGACACCGTTCGCATTGGATTGCGTGGCGGCGACAACGTGACCAGGCAGATTAACGATCTGCTGCCGCCCGGTTCGCCGGTGCACAGGCTGGTGCTGGTCGAGGTCTACACCCCGGGCGGGAATTGGAGCAGTTATCCGCCGCACAAGCACGACGTGCATGCGCTGGACGAGGCGGGCCATCTTCTGGAGGCCGACCTCGAAGAGGTGTACTATTACCGGATTAATCCGCCGGAAGGCTACGCCTTTCAGCGGGTCTACACCGATGAGGGTTGTCCGCTGCATCAGGCCGGGTTCCCGATTGACGCGGTCATGCTTGCGCGGGACGGTTGTGCCGTGCTGGTGCCGGAGGGTTATCATCCCGTGGTCAGCGCGCCGGGCTATACTACCTATTATCTAAACGTGCTCGCGGGCAGCGCGCAAAGCCTCATGGCCCGGGACGATCCTCGGTACAGTTGGGTGAAGGAGAACTACCGGGGCGTCGATGGGCGTCTACCGCTGTATTGACGCGGAAGCCATCGCGGCCCGTGCTATAATGGCTGTATAGGAAGAAAGACTGGAGATTACAACCTTGGAAAACATTAGCGCCGAGATTGACAAAGCGGTAGCCATTTTGCTTCGCCATGGCGCTCAGGAGGTATATCTTTTTGGCTCGCACGCGCGTGGTGAAGCGGCACCCGAATCCGATGTGGATTTGGCTATTCGCGGCATGCCGCCCGAGCATTTTTACCGCGCAGTGGGGGAGGTGCTCTGCGCCCTGTCGATCCCGGCGGATGTCGTGGATTTGGATGAGTCCGGCCCGGCCCTGGATTACTTGAAAGAGCATGGAGATTTCCTGCGTGTCGCATGACTTGGATCTCCTGATCGCGTCTGAACTAAAGCGACTCGACGTCCTCATTGGGTCAAGGCGCGAACTCATCGCAAGGAGCCTGCGCGATTACCCGTCAATGGAGGAATTGGATGCACTGTCTGCACTTCTCCACTCCGCGTACACGTCTATGGAGCGCATATTGACCCACGTTGCCAAAAATGAAGGGGCTGACGCGGATCTGCGTTCCAAATCATTCATGTGGCACACCGCTCTTCTGAACACGCTCGCGAACCCCATTGGCGGACGGCCAGCCATTCTCAGCAAGGAACTGCACGTTAGTCTTGGGGAGTATCTCAGTTTCCGGCATCTGTTCCGTCACGCCTATCTGCATGAATTGCAGTGGAGCAAGATGCGTACGCTGGTCGAAGATCTTGAAAAGGTTATTCTTTCGTTCACGTGTGAGATCAATAACTACGTAAGCAGGCATCACCTCTGACATTTCCGAATGAAGTCGTGTGCCGAGGGGAGCCCCTTATGACACAAGAAACGCTATTTGATTCCGTACACATGGGCCGTTCGTCCATTGACCTGTACAGCGACGATGTCGGCGCGCCCTTTGTGGAGATTACCAAGTTCGCGGCCTATGTCGGCGGATCGCCGTTGAACATCAGTGTGGGCGGGCGGCGGCTGGGCATGAACACCGTCGCGCTGACCGCGCTGGGCCCGGACCCGGTCGGCGACTTCATCCTGCATTTCTTGGGAAAGGAAGGCGTGGAAACCGGCTTCATTACGCGCAAGCCGGGCCACCGGACGAGCGCCGTGGTGCTGGGCATTGAACCGCCGAACCGATTCCCGTTGGTCTATTACCGAGACAACTGCGCGGACATCGAATTGACCATTGATGATGTCTTGGCTGCCCCGGTGACGCGGTGCAAAGTGTTCCAGTTTGCCGGAACGAATCTCTGCAAAGAGCCCAGCCGCAGCGCCACCTTCTTCGCGGCGGAACAGGCGCGCGCGGCCGGTGCCGAAGTGGTCTTCGACATCGACTTTAGGCCGGACCAATGGCACGACCCGCGTGCTTTTGGCGTGACGGCACGTGCCATCCTGCCGCTGGTGGACATCGTTTTGGGTACGGACGACGAGATTAACGCGGCGATGCTGCGCGACCCCGCGCAGATCACGCTGACTCATTCGCAGGTGTCGGATACCAAGGTCGCGGGCGACGTGGACGCGGGGATTGAGGGGTTGCTTGCGCTGGGCCCGAAGGCGCTGGTGCAGAAGCGCGGCGCCGACGGTGCGAGGGTTCATGTCAAGCGGGATAACGGCGGGGTCGAGCAAATAGACGCGCCGGGCTATCCCGTCGAGGTCTACAACATCCTGGGCGCGGGCGACGCGTTCGCGGCCGGTTTCATCTGTGGGCATATCCGCGGGATGGGCTGGCGCAAGGCGGGGCGGCTGGGCGCGGCCTGCGGCGCGATCGTCGTGACGAAGCACGGCTGCGCAAACTTCATGCCCACCTGGGACGAGGTGATGGAGTTTGTCGAGACTCGGGGTGGCCTGTGAGGTTCGATTTGGAGAATCTGCACCGCACGTGAACGTGCGGCCCCTGTGGAGTGCGGCGGAACGACGCCGCACTCCAAGATTCTGCGGCCCAAGCCCAAAACGGAGCCATTCCCAAGCCTCGGAAATGGTATGATTTTGGCCCGCCCGTTCGGCATAATAGCCGGGTTGTCTGCCGCCCTTCGGGGCGGGGCTCCGGAACGTTCTTGAACTTCAACTTCGGTTAATTGCGGCGATGGCCAGGGACAAAACACCAGGAGGTCGGTCCATGCGAATGACAATGGCGCAGGCAGTGATTCTGTTTCTGAAGAATCAATACTCGGAGAGGGACGGGGTGGAGCAGCCGCTCTTTGCCGGATGCTTCGGCATCTTCGGCCACGGCTGCGTGGCGGGCATCGGGCAGGCACTGCAGCAGAACCCCGATTTCCGCTATCGCCAGATCCGCAACGAACAGGCCATGGTGCATGCGGCGGCGGGCTACGCCAAGATGAAGAACCGCCTGCAGACCTTTGCCTGCGTGTCCTCGATCGGTCCGGGCGCAACCAACATGATTACCGGCGCGGCGGGAGCGACCGTCAACCGGCTGCCCGTGCTGCTCATGCCGGGCGATATCTTCGCGCGTCGCAACGTGGCTCCGGTGCTTCAGCAGCTCGAATCGGAGCACAGCCAGGACATTTCCGTCAACGACTGCTTCAAGCCGGTCAGCCGTTACTGGGACCGCATCAACCGGCCCGACCAGATTCTCTGCGCGCTGCCCGAGGCGATGCGCGTGCTGACCAGCCCCGCCGATACGGGTGCGGTGACCCTGGCGCTGCCGCAGGACGTGCAGGCCGAGGCCTATGACTATCCGGAAGACTTTTTCAACAAGCGGGTCTGGCATATACCGCGCGTCCGTGCCGACAAGGCGGCGCTCGCCCGCGCGGCCGAGTGGATTCGCGGCGCGAAACGCCCGATGATCGTGGCGGGTGGCGGCGTGATCTACAGCGACGCCTGCGACGCACTCAAGGCGTTCGTCGAAAAGACCGGCATTCCCGTCGGCGAGACGATGGCCGGCAAGGGCAGCCTGCGTTATGACCATCCGCTGAATCTGGGCGCCGTCGGCGTGACGGGAACCAGCGCAGCCAACGCCATCGCGCTCGAGGCGGACCTGGTCATCGGCATCGGCACGCGCTACAGCGATTTCACCACCGCCAGCAAGACCCAGTTCCAGAATCCAAACGTGCGCTTCATCAATATCAACGTGGCCGAATTTGACGCGAACAAGCACTCCGCCATGCCGGTGCTGGGCGATGCCCGCGCCGTGCTCGAGGATTTGGGCGAGGCGCTTGCCGGCTCCCAGACCGACGCCGCCTACCAGGCCAAGGCGCGCGAGCTGCACGACGCCTGGGAAGCCGAGGTGGACCGCATTTACGCCATCCGCAACACGCCGCTGACCAGCCAGGGCGAACTGGTCGGCGCGGTAAACGAGATTGGCAAGCCCGAGAGCATCATGGTGTGCGCGTCGGGTTCGCTGCCGGGCGACCTGCACAAGCTGTGGCGCTCGCGCCACCCGAAGAACTACCACCTCGAATACGGCTACAGCTGCATGGGCTACGAGATTGCCGGCGGGCTGGGCGTCAAGATGGCCGCACCCGACCGCGACGTGTACATCATGCAGGGTGACGGCGGCTACCTCATGATGAATTCCGAAATCGTCACGTCGATCCAGGAAGGCTTTAAGCTGACCATCATCATCTTTGACAACTTCGGATACAAGAGCATCGGCTCGCTGAGCCGCTCGCTCGGCCAGGAAGGCTTTGCGACGCGCTATGTCTACCCGCAGGACGACGTGCTTCCCGGCGACGCGGTTGGCGAGAACGTCGAGGTGCTTCCGGTGGACTTGGCGGCCAACGCCCGCAGCCTCGGCGCGCATGTCATCGAGTGCAAGACTTATGACGACTTTGCGGCGGCCATCAAGACGGCGGAAACGATCGACAAGACCACGGTGATTTACATCCAAAACGACCGCTATGTAAACGTGCCCGGCTACGACAGTTGGTGGGATGTGCCCGTGGCGGAAGTCAGTGAAATGGAGTCGGTGCGTGAAGCCCGTAAAGGATGGGAAGAGATGCGCGCCAAGGAACGGTACTACTTTTGAGGGTTTAGGGTCTGGGGTCTAGGGTCTAGAAAGTCAAAGAAGTACGCGGGAAAGAAAACTATGGCCAAGCGTTTGTTGAATTACATTAACGGGCAGTGGGTCGCTTCCGGGGCGGCAGAATGCCTGCCCGTCATCAACCCCGGCACCGCGGAGCACATCGTGGACGCGCCGCTTTCCCCCGGGGAAGAGGTGGACTTGGCGGCCCGCGCGGCGGCGGCGGCGTTTCCGGCCTGGCGCAGGGTTCCCGCGCCCGACCGCATCCAGTATCTCTTCAAGCTGAAACAGTTGCTGGAGGATAACCTGGATGCGCTGGCCCGTTCCTGCACCGAGGAATGCGGCAAGACCCACAAGGAAAGCCTTGGGGAACTGCGCCGCGCCATCGAGAACGTCGAGGTGGCCTGCGGGACCCCGATGCTCATGCAGGGGCGCAACAACGAGGATATAGCGCAGGGCATAGACGAGCACATGTTCCGCCAGCCCATCGGCGTGGCGGCGATGATCGCGCCCTTCAATTTCCCGGCCATGATCCCGTTCTGGTTCCTGCCCTACGCGCTCGCCACCGGCAACTGCTTCATCGTGAAGCCGAGCGAGAAATGTCCTGTGACCCAGCAGCGCGTGTTTGAACTGGTGGACCAGCTTGGCCTGCCCCCGGGCGTGCTGCAACTGGTGAACGGCGGCAAAGCCACCGTCGACGCCATTCTGGACCATCCGGAAATACGCGCGATCAGCATGGTCGGCTCCACCGCCGCCGCGCGGGCCATCTACGCGCGCGCTGCGGCCAACGGCAAGCGGGCGCAGTGCCAGGGCGGTGCCAAGAATCCGGTGCTGATTATGCCCGATGCCGACATGGAAACAGCCACGCGCATTTTGGCCGATTCGGCCTACGGCTGCGCGGGCCAGCGCTGTCTTGCGCTTTCAACGGGTATCACCATCGGCGGGGCGCGCGATGAATTCAGGGAATGTTTTAGTGCGGTGACCCGCGCGCGCCGGGTGGGTTACGGGTTGGACGAGAACGCGGAGACGGGCGCCGTGATCAGCGCCGAGAGCAAGGCCCGCATCGAGCGCCTCATCGGCGTTGCCGAGGCCGAGGGCGCACGGGCACTGGTGGACGGGCGCGGGCAAAAGGTGCCGGGTTTCGAGAAGGGGTATTTCGTCTTCCCGACCCTGCTGGACGACGTGTCGCACCACGGCGAAATCGCCCGGACGGAGATCTTCGGCCCCGTGTTCAGCCTGATGCACGCCGAGACGCTGGAAGAGGGCATCGCCATGGTGAATGATCGGGCCTACGGCAACATGGCCTGCATATTCACCGCCAGCGGCGCCGCCGCCCGCCGGTTCAGGACCGAAGCACGGGCCGGGAACATCGGCGTCAACATCGGCGTTGCCGCGCCCATGGCCTTCTTCCCCTTCAGCGGCTGGGCCGACAGTTTCTTCGGCGATCTCCATGGGCAGGCCGAGCACGCCGTGGAGTTCTTCACCGAGACGAAAGTGGTCGTCGAGCGCTGGCCCAAGGAATGGAGCCGGCATTTCTAGGAAAGCGATAACTGCGCGTCAAAGTGGACGCGGCGGCCAGCCGCGTTCACATTATTGCGCTTGCGAAGTGCAACTTCGCGGATAAGTGCGTTCCCAAGCACAACTTGGGAACGAGGTTAATCCGTCATTGCGAGCGCAGCGAAGCAATCTCTTGCTCGCGCTGACCCGGATGTCGTGTTGTGGTTTCAAGAGGTTGCCACGTCGGGCTGGAGCCCTCCTCGCAATGACGGGGTGGGCAATGTCGGCGAGATAGGTTCGGACCCAAGGGATGGTTCTTATGACTTCGATTCGCGTCGGAAATGCGCCCTGCTCCTGGGGCAGCCTGGAATTCGAAGGGCTGAGCGGCCAGCCGCTCACCTGCGAGCGCATGCTCGACGAACTGGCCGAAACGGGTTACCGCGGCACCGAGTTCGGCGATTGGGGCTTCATGCCCACCGAACCCGCCGCGCTGCGCGCCGTGCTGGAGCCGCGCGGGATTACCATGGTCGGCGCTTTCGTGCCCGTCCGTTTTTGCAGCGAGGCCGCGCATGCGGCCGGCGCGGAAGCGGCCGTGCGTGTGGCCCGGCTGTTGGCCGGTGCGGCGTCGCCCGACCATGCGCCGATGATCATCCTCGCCGATGACAACGGCAGCGTTGCCCAGCGCACGGAAAACGCCGGGCGCGTGACGGCGGCTATGGGCCTGTGCAACGCGGGCTGGGCCCTCTTCGCCAAGGGCGTGGAGACCGTCGCGCGCGCGGTGCGCGAGGCCACGGGGCTGCCCGTCGGCTTCCACCATCACTGCGCGGGCTATGTGGAGACGCCCGAAGAGATTGACGCCCTCCTTCAGCGAACCAGTCCCGAACTGCTGGGCCTTGTTTTCGACACGGGACACTACGCTTTCGGCGCGGGCGACCGCGACGGCAGCCTGACCCGTGCAGGTCTGGAGCGTTTTGCCGACCGCATCACGCACATGCACTACAAGGACTGCGAGCCCAAGGTGGCCGCGCAGTCGACCGCCGAAGGCTGGGACTATTTCCAGTCCGTGGGCAAAGGCGTCTTCTGCGAACTGGGCCAAGGCTGCGTGGATTTCCCCTGGACCACGCAATGGCTTCGTGACCGGGCATACAATGGGTTCATAACTGTCGAGCAGGATGTGCTGCCGGGCATGGGCGCGCCCAAAGAGAGCGCCCGCAGAAACCGCGAATATCTGAAGACACTGGAGTTATAACATGACACAGCAGCGATTGAATGTTGGACTGATTGGCGTTGGGCGCATTGGCAAGGTGCACGGGGAACATATCGCTTACCGTATTCCCCGCGCGCGTTTGGTGGCCATTTCGGACGTGAATCTGGCGGCGGCGCAGGAATTCGGTAAAAGGCTCGGCGTGGACCGGGTCGAGGCGGACCATCTTGCAGTGCTGAACGACCCCGCCATCGATGCGGTGGTTATCTGCTCGCCAACGGACCTGCACGCCACGATGATCGAGGAAGCGGCCAAGGCGGGCAAGCAGATCTTCTGCGAGAAGCCCATCGCGCGCACGCTCAAGGAGATCGACACGGCGCTGGACGCGGTGGAGCAGGCGGGCGTCAAGCTCCAGATTGGTTTCAACCGTCGTTTCGACGCCAATTTTGCGCGCGTGCGCAAGGCCATTCTTGCCGGGGAAATCGGCGAGCCCCATCTGCTCCATATCATCAGCCGTGATCCCGGACCGCCGCCCATTGAGTACGTCAAGGTTTCGGGCGGCATGTTCCTGGACATGACCATCCACGACTTCGACATGGCCCGCTTCCTGGCGGGTGACGAGGTGGAGGAGGTGTACGCGGCGGGTGCGGTGCGGGTGGACCCGGCCATCGGCGCAGCGGGCGACTTGGATACCGCTTTGGTCACGCTCAAATTTGCCGGCGGGCTGCTCTGCGTCATCGACAACAGCCGCAAGGCGGTCTACGGCTATGACCAGCGCGTGGAGGTGCTGGGCAGTGCGGGCGGTGCGACGGTGAGCAACAACCACCCCAACACCGCGGTCATCAGCGACGCAACGACCGTGCATCGCGACCTGCCCCTCAATTTCTTCATGGATCGCTACCTCGACAGTTTCCTCGTGGAGATGGCCGCCTTTGTGGATGCGGTATTGGATGGAACCCCGACGCCGGTCACCGGCGTGGACGGCCGCGCGGCCGTGGCCCTGGGCATCGCCGCCCGCCGCTCTCATGAAGAAAACCGGCCGGTTCGCCTGGACGAGATCGAGGAAAGATAGCCCCGATTAGGAAAAGCGTGCTCTCATCGGCCCATAAAGAACCATGATTATTGTGTTGCCCGCCGGATTCGTCGAAGAACCGGCGCCGTTGTAGGGCAACAGGAGAGAAGGCACCATGCTTCGAAAGACTGTTCACACCTGCGTGCTCCTATGGGTGGCGCTGGCCCTGACAGGCTGCAACACGATTCCCGTGCAGAACAAGCCGATGGACCATTATGTGCAGGGTGCCGGTTACCGCTATGCGAACATCGCGCCCGGTGAGAACAACTCCGACAGTCTGCTCGTGGTTTTGACTTTCTCCGGCGGCGGCACGCGCGCCGCCGCATTCTGCTATGGGGTGCTCGAGAAGCTGCACGACACGGAGATTGTGTGGGAAGGGAAACGGCGCCGTCTGCTGGATGAGGTGGATGTCATCTCCTCCGTGTCCGGCGGCAGCCTTCCGGCCGCCTATTTCGGCCTCTTCGGGGACCGGATATTTGAGGATTTTCCGGACAAGGTCCTGTACAAGAACATCCAGGGCAATCTCATCAAGCAGGTCCTCACGCCCACGAACTGGCCGAAACTCGCCTCGCCCCTGTATGGGCGCTCAGACATGCTGGGCGACGACTTCAGCAGGGATATTTTTGAGAAGAAGACCTTCTCGGACCTGTTGAAGCTGAACCGGCGGCCCTTCATCGTGCTCAATTCCACCGATGCAGAAATGGGAAGCCGCTTTGATTTCACCCAGCGGCAGTTTGACCTGCTCTATTCCGACCTGGCCAGTTACCCTGTTGGCAATGCGGTGGCGGCGTCCGCGTCGTTTCCGGGATTGCTCGCCCCAATGACCCTGCGGAACTATCCCAAGAAAGACGATTATGTTCCTCCCGTCTGGATGGTGGAGGAACTGGAACGCAAGAATGTTGGAAGTTTTCGGTACAGATATGCGCTGGAAACCGACACCTACATCAAACCGGGCCGCTCGTTTGTGCACCTGTGTGACGGCGGCGTCTCCGACAACCTCGGTCTTCTGCCCGTTCTGCAAATCATAAGCGGCAACTTCCCGGGTGACATGGCGAGCGTTCCGCTCAAGAACATGGCGACCAGGAAGGTCGTCGTCATTACAGTGAACGCCAAGGCGGAAAACAGAAGAACTGGCTGGGATGTCAAGGGAAAAGGGCTTAGCCTGCTCAAGGTGCTTGGCGTTGCGACCTCGGCGCCGTTGGGCAATTTCACCGACGCGGAACTCGCCCTGATGAGGTCCTACATCAGCCAGTCTGCGGAGCAGCGCCAGTTAAACGCGCGGATAACCCAGTTGTACGGCAAGGACGCCGTTCCCGAGCATTTCCCGGAACTGGCGGGCAAAGACCTTGAGTACCACTTCGTTGAGGTTGACTTTGACCGGGTTCCAGACGAGGCAGAGCGAAGCTATCTCAACAGCATCCCAACAGCGTTCAAGCTGAAACGGGACCAGATCGACAAACTGCGCGGGGCCGCCGGCCATATACTGGACGTCAACCCCGACTTTCGGAAACTCCTGAGCGAAATGAAATAGGCTTGGCTCCAGAAAACCTCACGGGCCGGCGAGAGCCTGAAGCCAATGGCGGTGATTAGCACTGCGAGGGTGAGCTTATGCAATCGAACCACGTAGCACCTGTTCCGACTGGACGAACCCCCGAACCGGTCCCTCCGAAGGCACCGGAACCGCATCGGAGCACCCCGTTTTTATGGTTTGCACCCGCCAAGATGACACAGCGTATCACGGTTGCCATCGTTGTCGCCCTTGCCATTGAGTTGGCCGGCCATTTCATTGACCAGTTCTGGCACCCGCCGTTCGTCTCGAATGTAATGACACTGTTCGCCGTTGTAATCTTGAACATGCCGGCCATACTGTTGATTAGGTCGGTGCCGGAAAAACCCTATGTGCGCAACGTCCTTATTCTTGCCGGGATTTTCCTCGTCATGACGGTTATACTGGACATGACGAAAGACGTTCGTGCATTGGACAACTGGGTGGTCGTGGGCAACAACTCCCTGATCCGCGGCAACTTGAGATGGTTCTCCCTGGTCGGCGGCATATTTCTCCTGTTCGCGGGGCTTTACTACGCGATGGGCGGCCTGGTGGATTCTTGGGCAAGCCTTCAGGTAAAGCACGAGGGCCTGCTTGAGGAAATGCGGCAGCGCAAACTCGCCGAACAGAACGCGCAGGCGGCGCGCGATTACGCGGAAAACCTGATTCACACGGCAAATGTCATTGTGATCGGTCTGGACAACGCACGAAAGCTCCGGGTCTTCAACGAGACGGCTGAACGCATCACCGGCTACACCCACGAAGAGCTTGAGGCGCGCGGCTGGTTCGACACGCTGATGCCGCCGGACCGTTATCCGGGCGCGAAAGAAAAACTTCTGGTCAGCCTGACAAAAGGAATACCAAAACATCTGGAAGGGCCAATACTGACAAAGTCCGGCGAAGACCGCCAAATTGCATGGAGCAACAGCGAAGTCATTGAAGGAGGCCGCGTAACGGGCACGATTTCCTTCGGCCTCGACATCACAGACCGCAAACGCGAGGAAGTCGAACTGCTGCGTTCCAGCAAACTGGCGACGCTGGGGGTTGTGGCGGCGGGTTTGGCGCATGAAATCGGCAATCCGCTAGCCTCCCTTTCCACCCGGCTCAGTCTGATGCAGGAGAATGACGACCCGGCACTTTGGACTGAAAGCTTCGACGTTCTGCAGAAGCAGATTTCACGGATCTCCCGCATTGTCTACGGGGTGGCCCGCTTTTCGCATCCGCCGCGCCTGGAGCCGACGGTGTGCAGCGTCAACGCTCTGGTGTCGGATGCATTGGATGTGGTTCGCTTTCACGAACGCGCCAAGCGCTGCCACATTGGCATGGAACTTGCGACTGTTTCACCCACAGTGACAGCGACGTCCGATCAGTTGATTCAGGTCTTCCTGAATCTCGGGCTGAACGCGCTTGAGGCCATGCCGGATGGCGGGACGCTGACGGTGAGCACCCGCGTTGCCGGACAGATGGCCGAAGTGGCGTTTCGCGACACGGGAACAGGCATAACGGAAGAGGCGAAAAGTAAGATGTTTGACGCCTTTTACACGTCCAAGTCCGATGGGATGGGGCTGGGCCTCAACATCGCCAAATCGATCATAACGAGCCACAGAGGCGGGATCGTTTTTGAAAACGGTCCCGAAGGCGGCGCCTGCTTTCGCGTTCTGCTCCCCGTGACCGAGCCATCGTCGCTTTCGCCATCTGCCCCAAACGGAGACGTTGCGTGACAACAAAGGTCTTGCTCATAGACGACGAAGAGTTGTTCCGGGAGGATCTGGCCGGACTGTTGCGCCTGCGGGGCATGGAGTGCCGCACCGCCCCTTCGGGAGAACTGGGGTTGGCCATCCTGGAAGAGTGGGACCCCGACATTGTCCTTTGTGACATCATGATGCCCGGCATGAGCGGCATAGACGCGCTTGACAGCATGATGCGGTTGAGGCCCGAATTGCGCGTGATCATGCTGACCGCCCATGCCGACCTGGACACGGCGATTACCGCATTCAGAAAAGGCGCGTGCGACTATGTCATGAAGCCCATCGTCTTTGAGGATGTCATCGGCAAAGTCCGGCGTCTCGCCGAACTCAAGGAACTGACCCGCGAGGTGCAGGTGCTCCGCCGGCAGGTGTCGCGCAGCACGGAATCGCTGCCCATAGTGGGCCAGAGCGAGTCCATGAAGGCCACCATGCGCCACATCGGCGAGGTGGCCGCCACCCGCAGCACGGTGCTGATTACGGGTGAATCAGGCACGGGTAAAGAACTTGCGGCGCGCGCCGTTCATGGCCTGGGCGGCACGAAAGACAAACCCTTCGTTGCCATAAACTGCGCCGGCATTCCGGAAGCGCTTCTGGAAAGTGAACTGTTCGGCCACGTGCGCGGCGCGTTCACAGGCGCCGTGGGAGACCGTTCCGGCTTCTTTGAACTCGCCGGTGACGGCACAATCCTTCTCGACGAGATCGGTGAAATGCCCCTTATGCTTCAGGCCAAACTGCTGCGCGTGCTCGAACAGAAAGAGTTCATGCCGGTCGGCGGTTCCAAGCTGAAATCACTCGGTGCCCGCATCATTGCCGCCACAAACAAAGACCTGCGCAAACTTGCTGAAACCGGTCACTTTCGCACGGACCTGTATTTCCGAATCGCCGTGTTTGAGATCCCGATACCGCCCCTGCGCGAGCGTCGCTCGGACATCCCCGCGCTGGTGGAGCATCTGGTGCAGAAACTGAACGGTGAGTTGAAGCGGCAATGTCTTGGCCTCACCCAGGACGCCATGCGTTGCCTGCTGGCCTACGCGTGGCCGGGCAACGTGCGCGAACTGCGCAACGTCATCGAACGCGCCATGATTTTGAGCCGCGGCGGATACATTACGCCGGCCGAACTGCCTGAAAACATGTCTGGCGGTCTTGACGCCGTGCACACATCCGCGCCCGATGACCTGCGGAGCGCGGTCCGTTTCTTTGAACTCGACTTTCTGTCCCGCGTGATTGCCGAGTGCGGCGGCAACAAGGAAGAGGCGGCCCGCCGCATGAACATTAACCCGTCCACGCTCTATCGGAAGCTCGCCGATTTGGGCGTCAATGCGCGTGATCCTGAACGCTCCGCTTCCTGAGTCGATCTCCCCGTCTCTTGCAGAAACGCAAGAGGTGGGTGCTCCGGACGGTTGCATTTCTGCAAGACAGCAGAATTCCCACACCAACTCCGGGTCTTCGCCGCCGCGCAAAGAATGAGCATTCAAGGCCGGCTTGCGGCGTGCTTCGACCAAAGTGTGGTCATCTTGGCTGTTTTCATCCCTTCTTTTACTGTCCCTCGCACCAGCCCCCTTTTGTATTCCTGAGGGCACACTGAGTGCCGGCACGCGAAGTCATGGCACAACTCTTGCTTATTCGCAATGCGTCGAATTCAGTCGTTAACCAACATCTGAAAAGGAGTTATCATGAAGCGCAAAGGATTCACCCTGATTGAACTGCTCGTGGTCATCGCGATCATCGGCATTCTGGCGGCCATTCTGCTGCCGGCCCTTGCCCGCGCCCGCGAAGCCGCGCGCCGCTCTTCCTGCCAGAACAACCTGAAGCAGTGGGGCTTGGTGTTCAAGATGTACTCGAACGAAGCCAAGGGCTCGTTTCCGCCGATGCAGGTCGGCACGTATCCGAATGAAACCGCTCAAATCAAATTCTGCATTGACAGCGGGCCGAACGCCTTTGCGATCTACCCCGAATACCTTACAGATCCAATGATCGCCTTCTGCCCGTCGAAAGCCGGCCTGAGCGAGCAGATTGCAAAGGCGCACGGCGCCAACGGGCAGTGGTGCTTTGGGTACAGTTCCAGCAACGGCGGCAAATGCGCCCGCGCCATCGATGAAAGCTACACCTATTGGGGCTGGGTTATTGACAACAACAAGGCCACGGCCGCCATCAGCAGCTTCTCGTTCTGGGGCATTGTGTCGGCGTTGGGCGGCAACACCACGGGCATCGACCAGACACTCCCCGCTCTCACGCAGATTGGGGCCACGATTGATTACATGATCACCGACCCGAAACTGATGGCGCTGGCCGGAGAATCGGGTCTGACCGGCGGCTTGGAGTACGCGGACAAGGATGCCGACCTTTCCGGTACACACCCCGGACTTGGCAACGGCGGCGGAAACACCGTTTACCGTCTGCGCGAGGGCATTGAGCGCTTCATGATCACCGACATCAACAATGCGGGTTCGGCCAACGTGGCCCAAAGCTCCGTGTTTATCATGTTCGATGAGGTCGCGACCAATGTGACGGCCTTCAATCACATTCCCGGCGGTTCAAATGTGCTTTACATGGACGGCCACGTGGAATTCCAGAAATATCAGAAGAACGGCGACTTGCCCACCAACGGATCGATGGCGCAGGTGATTGGCGTATTGACACTGCTGTGATGCTTTTTCCAGACAGGGAAGCTGCATCGTAGAACAGCCGCCGGGATGGATTGACTCCCCATCCCGGCGGTTCTATTTGTTCAGTGCACGGTCTGAATCCGGCCCTTCTGCGGGGTCGAAGGCCTGCCCGTGGTCGGCATGCTCGCCGGCGATGCTTCGAAACTCGTTCTCCGCCCCGAGGAACGCGTCGACAACATCGGGGTCGAAATGGGTCCCCCGGCCGTCAACAATGATTTCACGGGCTCTGTCATGGGGGAAGGCCGGCTTGTACAGGCGCTTTGATATGAGGGCGTCATAAACATCGGCCAGCGCCATGAGCCGGGCGGAAATGGGGATTTGGTGACCGGACAAACCCTGCGGGTATCCGCTGCCGTCCCACTTCTCCTGATGTGACAGTGCAATCTCCTTGGCCATCGTCAAGAATCCCACCCTGATGCCGAGCTGCGCTTCGGCCTGTTCGATGCTGTTGCGGCCGAGCGTTGTGTGCGTGTTCATGACCTCCCGCTCTTCAGCGGTCAGCCGCCCCGGCTTGAGCAGCACGCTGTCCGGCACGCCCACCTTGCCGATGTCGTGGAGCGGGGCCGATTTGTAAAGGAGGTCCACGGTGGCGTCTGTCAGAAACCATGCGAAGCGCGGATGGCTCTGGAGCCTGCAGGCCAGGGTGCGCACATACAACTGGGTTCGGCGGATGTGGCCGCCCGTCTCATTGTCCCGGGTCTCCGCAAGGGATGCCAGGGCGACTATGGTGACGTCCTGAATGGCCTTGATCTCCTGCGTGCGGCTGGCCACCTCCTTTTCCAGAAACGCATTCTGTGACCGGAGAAAGTCGCGCATGCGCTTGAGGTCGAGATGGTTTTTGACCCGTGCCAGCACGATGGGCGGACTGACGGGTTTCGTGATGTAGTCCACTGCGCCCAACTCAAGCCCGGAACGCTCATCCTCCGCCTCGCACTTGGCGGTAAGAAAGATCACGGGAATGTCTCGAGTCCGCGTGTCTGTGCGGAGTTGCCGCAACACGTCGCTGCCGTCCATGCCGGGCATCATGATATCGAGCAGTATCAGGTCCGGCGGAGTGGGGGATACGGCGATCTTGAGGGCGCGTTCCCCCGAACTGGCGAGTTTCACCCTGTAGAGGTCTTTGAGCAGGCCGCTCATCACCGTGAGATTGTCCGGGGTGTCGTCCACAACGAGGATGGTCGGAGCTTCCAGTACGTTGCCGGTTTCAAGCATGGCGCCCCCCTAACCCAGTTCGGGAATGCGGGTTCTTGCCTCGCGCAACAGCGACAGTGCCGTTTCGAAGTCATAGTCGCGCAGCGAATGCTCGACCGGGGCGGCCGACGCGCCCAGAACGGCGCGGAGCAACTCTGCGGATGCGGAGAACATGTCCAAAGCCTCGGCATCGTATTCCGCGAGCAGCGTGTCCAGCCGTGCAACAAGGGGCTTTGCCTCGGTCCAGTCGATCTCAACGGCCGGGCCGGGGGTGACTGTTTCCGGCGGCAGCGCATTCTTGATGGCCAGGACGAGCGGGCCCAGCGCCTGCTGCACTTCCTCCAGGCAGCGGGTGGTGGTTTCGGCCGGACGCCCTTCCCGTATGGCGGCCTCCAGGTCGGAGGCACGGGATTGCACCACGCCCGCGCCGATGTTGCCCGCGACTCCCTTGAGCGTGTGGGCGAGGCGCTCGGCGGTGGCCCTGTCGCCCTGTGTCAGGTGTTCGGCAATACGGACCGTTGTGTCAGCCTGCTGTGCCGCAAAACGACGAAGCAGACTGAGATAGAGCCTTGTGTTTCCGGCAACGCGCCTGACCCCGTCCGTGGTGTCCAGGCCCGCTATCTCGGGCACTTCGGGCGGGGACGCCGGAGAGGCTGCGGGCGCCGCCGGCCGGGACTTCTCGGGCGGGGCGGCAACGCGATAGTAACGCTCAAGCGTGGCATACATTGCGACCGGGTCGATGGGTTTGGAGATGTGGTCATTCATTCCGGAATCAAGGCAGCGCTGGCGTTCTTCGACCGTGGCATGCGCGGTCATTGCAATGATGGGCAGCTTGGCAAAGCGGTTGTCGGAACGGATTTTTGCCGTGGCCTGGTATCCGTCCATTTCGGGCATCTGCAGGTCCATGAGGAGGAGGTCGTAAGGCTGTGCGGCGCCAAACAGCTTTTCAACGGCCTCCTGCCCGTTGTTGGCCACATCTATGGCGGCCCCCACGCCCGCCAGCAGTTCCATGGCGATTTGCTGGTTGATGTCGTTGTCTTCCGCAAGGAGGATCCGCGCGCCGCCCAGGCTGAGTCCCTGCTCCCGGGCGGCGGTCTGGACCTCGCCCGACGCCTCACGGTTCGGCGCGAAAACGTTCACAAGGCTGTCCACGAGCATGGATTTCGTTACCGGTTTGATGAGAAAGTCATCCACCGGAATCGACTCCGCCTCTTCGCGGATCTCCTCGTTTTCGAAGGCCGTGACCATGATAATGGAGGGTCGCTTGCGCAGCGACGTGTTTTGCCTGATTAGCCGGGCGGTCTTTATCCCGTCCATGCCGGGCATGCGCCAGTCCATGAAGATGACGTCATAGGGTTCGCCCGCATCCTGCTCGGTGACGGCGGCGAGGGCTTCGGGGCCGGAACTGACCGCATCGACGTGATGGACGACGGGGGCCAGCGAATCCACCATGATCTCGCGTGCGGCCGAATTGTCGTCCACCACGAGCGCTTTGAGGCGGTCGAACACGCCGGGGATAATCCGTTTGGCCACCTTTTCCGCGCCGAGGCCCACCCTCACGGTGAAGTGGAATGAACTGCCGGATCCGGGCTCGCTTTGGAACCAGATCCGGCCCCCCATCAACTCCACGAGCCGGCGTGAAATGGTCAGGCCCAGGCCGGTGCCGCCGTGTTTGCGCGTGGTGGACATGTCGGCCTGGGTGAAGGGCTGGAAGAGTTTCGCGGCCTGCTCGGGCGTCATGCCGATGCCCGTATCCTGAACGGTGAACTCCAGTTCGAGGCGGTCACCGGTCTGCTCAAGCAGTTCGATCTTGAGCCGGATCTCCCCGCTTTCGGTGAACTTGATCGCGTTGCCGAGCAGATTGATGAGTATCTGCGACAGCCGCAGCGGGTCGCCCCTGAGATACTGGGGAACCGACGAGGGGGCGTCGATCAGGAATTCGAGGCCCTTTTCGTGCGCCTTCTGTCCCGTGAGGTTGACCACCGAGGTAAGCATCTCGTCCAGGCGGAAGTCGGTGGTTTCGATGCCCAGTTTGCCCGCCTCGATTTTGGAGAAGTCAAGAATGTCGTTGATGATGCCGAGCAGCGATATGCCGGCACTGTGAACCTTGCTCACATAGTCGCGCTGTTTTGGTGTGAGATTGGTCTTGAGCGCCAGGTGCGCCATGCCGATGACGGCGTTCATGGGGGTGCGGATCTCGTGGCTCATGTTCGCCAGGAACATGGACTTCATCAGCGTTGCCTCCTCGGCTTCGCTCTTTGCCTGAAGAAGCTCCTCTTCCTGCTGTTTGAGGTCGGTAATGTCCTGGTTGACGCCGAACATGTCGGTGGGTCTTCCGTTCGCGTCCCTGACAACATGCCCCAACGCGTGAATCCAGACAACCCGCCCGTCCACGGGCCGCTTGTAGGCGTAGATGGTGTCGTAGATGGGGATGGTTCCCGCCACGGCGGCGTTGAAGTTGTCCAGGGTCGCCTTGGCGGCGGCCTCGTCGCCTTCGGCAACATGGGCCGCCCACTCGTCCAGATGGTAGCGGTTGTCGGGGCTTGGGATATCGCCATTGATGCACACGACCCGTTCAGAGGAGTTGTACCAACCCGAGCCGTCCAGCGGAACATGCCAGTACCCGGCCTTGGCGAGATCCAGTGCCTGGTCGGCAAGAAAGTTCTGGTGGCGGACCTCCTTTTCCATCCGTTTCATGTCCGTAATGTCGGCGCATTGCGCAAACGCCCCGATCTTTTGTCCGTTGTCGTCAAACAGCGGGGTTGCGCTGAGCAGGCATGGCACCTGCGTTCCGTCCGGCCGGCTGAGGGAGACCTCGTAGCTGCCGGACTCGCCCTTGGCGCGCGCTGCGAGGTTCTCCTTGAAAATCTGCTGATTCTCCTCATCCGCGAAGTCCAGGGGGGTCCGTCCCAGAATCTCCTCCCGGGACCGACCCAGAATCCTGCACATGGTGTCGTTCACATCCAATGTGCCGGAGTCATTGTCAATCAGCCAGAAGCCCTGGTTGGACGTGGCCAGAATGTTGCGAATCTTGCGTTCGCTGGCCGCCAGCGCCAGTTCCTGCCGCTTCCGATCGGTGATGTCGCTGAAGCTGATGACGGCGCCGACAATCTCGCCGTCTTTGAGAATTGGCATGGCGCCGTATTCGGCGGAGAATCCCGTGCCGTCTTTGCGCCAGAGAAACTCATCGTCAATCCTGCTCGCCTCGCCGCGGGTGTAGGCGGCAAACATCGGGCATTCCTCCCTCGGGTACTCGCTGCCGTCGGGCCGGTGATGGTGGATAAGGGTGTGTGCGGACTGGAAGACGAGTTCCTCCGCGCTGAACCCCAGCATGCGGCACGCCGCCGGATTCACAAAGGTGACGCAGCCTTCGGTGTCCATGCCGAAAATGCCCTCCGACGCGGAGTCGAGGATCTGGCGCGTGCGCTCCTCGCTGGTGCGCAGGTACGCGCGCTGGGCCGTCAGTTCGTGCTGCCGGGCGAGCAATTCTCCCTGCGACTGCGTCAGCGTTTCGGTCTGCTCCTCAAGCTGGCGGGCCTGTTCCTGGGTTTGCAGCAGGAGTTCCTGCGTGCGCAGGTTGCGCTGGAGAATCTCCAGGCCCATCGCCGCCACCGGCAGCAGTTCGTCGAGCAGCGCCTGCTCTTTCGCCGTCAGTGCTCGAAATGAGGCAAACTCAACCACGCCCAGAAGCGTGTCGCGGGAAAGCAGCGGGCATGCCACCGCCTGGGTCGGTGCGGACTGTCCCAGACCGGAGTCGATTCGGCAGTGGGCGGGGGGCAGATTGGCGAGCGTGACCGGCTTGCGCTCCACCGCGCACTGGCCGACCAGTCCCTCGCCCGGCAGGAAGGAGTCCGCCGTTTGCGCGTCTTCGGCCAGCCCGTAGCCTGCGACGCGCCGCAGGCGGTCGCTGTCGTTTTCCACCGCGTAGAAGCCGGCGACACCGCCCCCGAGCACGGGTACGAGCCCGGATATCAATTGGCGGCCGAATTCGTCCAGCGAGGCGGCACCCTGCAGACTGCCGCTGAGTCTCGCCGCGTTGGACTTGACCCACCGTTGTTCCTCCATTGCCGCCGCGCCCTGCTTGAGCACCTCCACCGAGCGCGCCAGATCGCCGATTTCATCGGCGCCCTTCGCAAAGGGAACCTCTTTGGCGTATTCGCCGCAGGCGATGGATTTGACGGAGCTTTCCAGCGCGCGGATCGGGTGCACGATCTTGCGGAATGTCAGCCATCCGAGAAGTGCCGCCAGAACCAAAGTGCCGCCGACGGCGACAAGTATTCGCCGCAGGGAAACTTCGATGGAAGCGAGCACCAACCCGCCGACATTCTTGGCCAGCTGTTCGTTGTGCTGAATCCATTCGCCCGATATCGCGTTGAGGCGGCTGCCCAATTCTGTTCGAAGACGGAACGTCGCCGCTGCGGCCTCGTCCTTGTCTTCCCCGTTGACTGCGGACATTATTCTCTCGGCGTCGGCGACCCATTGCGCGCTCGATTTCTGATATTCATGCAGCAGGCGACGGTCCTCCGCGTCCGAGGTTTGCGAGTTTTCGTACTCGCGGAGCAGTTGGCTGAATGCCGCCTTGTCGGCGGCGAACGCCGCCCGAATCCGGTCCCGTTCAGATTCGTCACGGTTCAGCAGGTAGCTTCCAACATCCACCCGCAGTTCCGCGAAAGTCCGGGACAGGTTGCCCAGAGTTGCGAGACTGTCTATTTGTGTTCCGGCCATGAACTGGCTGCGCGTCCCGATCCCCTCCAGTTCGGTCCGGGTAAAGACGCCCAGGCCAACGAGGGCCAGCAGGGGTACGGCCACCAGAACGATTAAACGCCGTGCAATGGTCATGGACTCTTCCTTTCAAGCCGGGGAAGCGGCGGCCCGGTGGCGGACCGGGATAATTCCATCAATTCGCGCACGTCATTGTTCTGCCACAGGGCCGCCATTGCGTCTGGACGGCCTTTGGGCGGCGCGCTCCCTGCAATTCTCCAAACGGGCCCGCCTGTCTGTGTCACGGGAATGCGTCACCCCGCGGAGGTCGAACCGGGCCCGGTCTAATGCAGACTGGAAATGGCCGCGCGCAGCTTCTCAACAACCAACTTGCGATCTTCCAGGGCGACTGCCGTGGGGTCAAGCGACAGCGCAAAGCCTTTGCGGGAGTCTTCGATCCTGCTTTCGTCATCGACGCACGAACGAACGCCGACAACCTGGTAGGGTTGCACGGGCTCGTCAAAGCCCTTCACATGAATCGGCTCCTTCCTGGCACATTGGAACACATCGCCGACGAGGGCGAAAGTTTCGGGTCCGACAAGAATCTCACCGGGGACTGCAGCGCCCTGAAGCCGGTTGACGAGGTTCACCTGCCCTCCGATAATCGTGTAGTCCATCCGTTCTTCGCTTCCGAAATTGCCGACCGTGCAGGTGCCCGTGGTGATTCCCATCCGGATCTCAAAACTGTTGCAGAGGCCCTGGTTCCGCCAGTCAACGCACAGTTCATCGACGGCCGCGCGCATGTCGAGTGCCATCGCTGTGCATGCGACGGCGTCCTCCTTCACGCCCTTCGACTCCGGGTCGCCGAAGAATACGAGAATTGCATCGCCAATGTACTTGTCCAGGGTTCCCCCGTGCGCAAGCACGATGCTGGTCATGCGGTTGAGATAGCTGTTCAGCAGCGCGGTGAGGTCTTCGGCCTCCATACGGTCGGTCTTCTTGGTGAAGCCGACGATGTCGGACATGAACACCGTAAGCTTCTTGCGGCTGCTTCCGATGCGGGCGTCCTGTTTGCCCTCAAAAATAGAGCGGTACACCTGGGGGGGAAGGTACCGCGCCAGTTTCCGCGACAGGTCTTCCATCCGGCACCGCGACTCCCTCAGGAGAAGATGGGTTCTCACGCGGGCCAGCACAACGGGCGGGCTGACGGGCTTGGTGATGTAATCAACGGCGCCCAGTTCAAAGCCCCTGGTCTCGTCCTCGACTTCCGCCTTCGCCGTCACAAAGATGACGGGGATGTCGCGCGTGTCCGGGTTCTCCCGGATGCGGCGGCAGACCTCGTATCCGTCCATTTCGGGCATCATGACGTCGAGCAGAATCAGGTCGGGGGGGGTGTCACTCCGGACAATCTTCAGCGCCTTGGCGCCGTCGAGGGCGACGCTGACACGAAAGTGCTCCGTGAGAATGCCGGCAAGGACATCCACATTCTCGGCCGTGTCGTCCACCACCAGGACGCGAAAACGCTTGTCGTCGACGGGCATGAAAAACCTCCGGTTTTCTTGTTTCAACGGCAATGGCACTGGACGCTACGGTAAACTACCCGCCCGGCTTTTCGCAATAAGATCCGATCCGCAAAATTCATAACAATCCTAAAGCACGGGCTATGCCGCCGGTCGTGATTCCCTGTTTGACAGCCTGGCATGGTATATCCATTGAGGACTTTGGAACAGGGGCGAATGGCACTGGCGCAAGGAAACAGGCTTGTTTCGCCTTTTCAGGGCGGGTGGGGGGATTGGGTATCGCCATTACCCGGGGCGTTGCCCCGGGCTGTCATGTTTTGGCCCTCCGGGCCGGAGGACCGGAACTCTGAACATTCCGCCCGAGGACAGTGGGCCTTCCGGGCGTCAGTGGTCGCTTCATTCTGCGCGCCGAAGGCGCTTAACAAGACAGCCCGGAGCAACGCCCTGGGAAGCCGGAACCGAAAGAACATAAAAGCGCTGAAAGTGCGAAACAACGGCATTTCGTCCCAAGTCAGTGCCATTCGGAACAGGGGCGGGTTTGCAGACGTTGTTAAGTAAGGAGTACTTTCGCCATGAACGCCAACAGGTCTCTTCTCCGTCTCGGCACTTCCAGCTGGAGTTGCCCCGACTGGGTCGGCAAATTCTACACGCCGGGAACTCTTCCGGCCGAGTTCATCGCCGCATACGCCCGCAAGCTGGACACCGTGGAAATCGACGCCACCTTCTACGCCACGCCCCGCAAGTCCGTCGTGGAAGGCTGGCGGGACCGCACGCCGGAGGCGTTCATCTTTGCCGCCAAGGCGCCCCAGGTCATTACCCACGAGAAATGTCTTGTCCAGTGCGGGGGAGAGTTGAAGGCTTTTCTGGACGTCATGTCAGTTCTCGGTCCGCGTCTCGGCCCGATTCTGTTCCAACTCCCCTATTTCTCCAAGGCCAGTGGCATGACGAAAGACGAACTGCTGCGGCGTTTGGGACCGTTTCTGGCCTCGCTGCCGGATGGTTTCCAGTGGGCCGTTGAAATCCGCAACAAGACCTGGCTCGGGAAACCGCTGTTTGAACTGTTGGCCGAACGCGGCGTTGCCCTGGCGCTCATCGACCATCCGTGGATGTATCGGCCCAGAGAGCTGTTTGCCAGGGAAGGGGTCCTGACCGGCCCCTTCGCGTATGTCCGCTGGCTCGGTGACCGCTACGCGACCGAGAAGCTCACCACGACCTGGAATGAAACGATTGTGGATCGGCGGCTCGAGGTGGACGAATGGGTGCCGCGCCTGAAGGAACTTATCGAGCGCCGCTTTCCCGTCTTCGGTTATGTGAACAACCACTATGCGGGGTATGCGCCGGACACCCTGGCGCTGATCCGGGACAGTTTCAATCAGGCGGGTTCACTTTCTTCGTAGAACTGTTTCGGGTAATATGTCCGCTGGAAGACGGGTTCGCATCGCACTCTTTTTCCCCCTGACGTTAGCGCTCCACAAAAAGGAGGGATCGGCATCATGCGTATTATTGCGGCGGTTCTCGCCATCGTTTCCCTGTTCCTTATTTCATGCAGGGCGGACGCGTTGCTCCTGACGCGCGAAGGCGTATCGGAGTACACCATTGTGGTGGCCGACGGGGCGATTCCGGCGGAACGTACTGCGGCGACCGAGTTGCAGGCCTTTCTGAAGCAGGTGACGGGCGCAACACTGCCGTTGCAGGAGGAGCGTGCCGCACCCACCGTAGGCAAACTGATTGTCGTGGGGCAAAGCCCGCGGGTGCACGTCGTCCTGCCGCAGTTGGATTTGGCGACACTCAAGCATGACGGCATTGTGATCAAGACCGACGGCGACGTCCTGTTGCTGTCCGGCGGCCGGCCCCGCGGGACGCTCTATGCGGTCTACACCTTTCTGGAAGACGTGGTGGGTTGCCGCTGGTGGTCGTCCACGGAAAGCACGATTCCATCAAAGCCGACGCTGGAGATTCCGCGAATCGAGAAGGTGTACACGCCGAAGCTCCTTTACCGCGAGGCTTTCTACCGGGACGCATTCGACGGTCAATTCGCCTCGCGCAGCAAGTGCAACGGCCATTTTGATCGCATCCCGCCCGAACAGGGCGGTCATTACAGCATCCTCGGCTGGTGCCACACGTTCTACCAGTTGCTCCCCCCCGCTAAGTATTTCAAGGAGCATCCGGAATGGTACAGCGAGATTGACGGGAAGCGGGTTTCAGAAGGCGCGCAGTTGTGCCTGACCAATCCCGCCGTGCAGGATGAACTGGTCAAGAACGCCCTCGAATGGATCCGGAAAGACCCCGGGGCCGGAATCATTTCCATCGCGCAGAATGACTGCGCCGGCAACTGCCAGTGCCCCGCCTGCGCCGCCGTTGAAAAGGAGGAGGGTGCGCCTTCCGGCCTGTTGCTGCGCTTTGTGAACAGCGTGGCCGAACGGATTCAAAAGGAGTTCCCCGACGTTCTCGTGGAGACGCTGGCCTACCAGTACACCCGCAAGGCCCCGGGAATCACGCGGCCCCGCGAAAACGTCATCGTCCGTCTGTGCTCCATCGAATGCACCTTTCCCGAACCGCTGGCCACAGGGCCCGCCAACGCCGATTTCAAGCGCGATATCGAAACGTGGAGTTCCATCTCGGGCCAGTTGTACATCTGGGACTACGTGACCAATTTCGCGCAATACCTGCTGCCCCATCCCAACCTTCAGGTGCTTGCGCCCAACATCCGGTGCTTTGTGGCCAACAAGGCGGCCGGCCTTTTCGAGCAGGGCGACGCGGGCTCGTCCTGCGGCGACTTCGTCGAATTGCGCGCGTGGCTGCTGGCCCATCTCATGTGGGAGCCCTCCCGCGACGCCAACGCCCTTATCGATGAGTTTCTCTCGGGCTACTACGGCCCCGCTGCATGGCCGTTGCGCCGTTACATCGACCGCATGCACGACGCGGTCTCGCGTTCAGGCGCCGCCATGCACTGCTACGCGGCGGACACCTCCGCGTGGCTGGAACTGGGCGACCTCAACGAAGCTGTGGCGTTGTTTGCCCAGGCGGAAAAGGCCGTCGCGGGCGACCCTGCCCTGAGTGCGCGGGTCCGGCGGGCCCGGCTGCCGCTTGATTATGCCTGGCTGAACCGCTATACGGAGTTGAAACGGTCCGCGCGTCTGCGCAACCAACCGTTCTCGGGGCCATCCGACCCCGTTGCGGCATGCGAGGAATTCATCAAGACCTGCAACAGTTTCAACGTTGGACAATACGCCGAGGGCCGTCCGTTCAAGGAACTCGAATCAGACCTGCGCGCAAGATTCCGGGCGCAGGCCCCGCCGCCGGAGCAGTGCAAGAACCTGACCGAAGACCAGTGGGTGGATATTCAGGACAACGAGTTTCGCCTGGCCGGCCAGGGCAACTGGTCCCAGATTGCCGACGACCCCGCGGCATCCGACGGCAAGGCGGCCCGCATGCCCGCCAACCACACGCAGTGGGCCGTTCAGTACGCCGTTTCAGCGGACTTTGCCGCGTTGGGCCCCGTTCACTGTTATGTGGTGCTCCGGTGCGATGCCAGGGTGCAAAAGGGCAATGCGTGCATGCTCGGGCTGTACGATGAAAAGGCAAAGGTCCCGGTTGCCCAGCGGGTGTCGACGATAGAGGAAACGAAGGACAAGTACGCCGTGATTGACCTTGGGACACATCAACTCAACGACGGCATGTACATCTGGGTGGCGCCCATGAACAATCCGGCCGAGGTCGACAACCTGTTCGTCGACCGCGTGTTCTTTGTGCGCTGAAAACGCGCTGACCAGGAAAGCGGCGGGACGGAGGACTAAAGTGTCCAGCCGTCGCGGTATTTGTAGTGCAGCAACCCGTTGGCTTCGCGGTTGTTCGTGACCTTCATGTTCTCCGAATCCCAAAGCAGCCGCTTTCCCGTTCTCACGGAAAGCGTGCCGAGCAGCAGGGCTTCCGTCAGGGGACCGGCAAAATCAAAGTTGGAACGGGTCGTGCCGTTGCCCTTGCAGGCCTCTATCCATTCCTTGTGGTGGCCGATGGAGCGGGGCAGGGTCTTCTCGGGCTGCTTGTAGGCCTTCATCCTCGCTTCGGGGATAAGCTGCGGTTCCTTTCCGCCCCAGCCCTTGACGAGAATCTTGCCTTTTTCGCCGACAAAGATGACGCCGTCTTCCCCGTCGAGTTCCTCACCCTCGTCGAGTTCCTCGGGGCGGGGCGGCAGCATGCCGCCGTCATACCAGTGCAGCCGGACGGGCGGCATGTCGCCGCGTGCGGGGAATTCGTAGTGCACCGTCGAGGCGAGCGGCAGCGAGTCCTTGTACACCAGCGTCGAACTGGAGTCCACGGCCGTCGGTGCGCCCAGTTTCAGCGCCGAATAGACGGGTGCAATGTTGTGGATGCCCATGTCGCCCAGGCCGCCGGACCCGAAATCCCACCAGCCGCGCCATTTGAAGGGTGCGTAGGCCGGATTGTAGGGGCGGAATGGCGCCGGGCCGAGCCACAGGTCCCAGTCCAGCGTCGTCGGCACGGGGGGCGTTTCCTCCGGTCGCTCCACCCCCTGCGCCCAAAACAGCTTGCCCTTGTGCGTCGGCCGGTCCGACCAGACGTGCACCTCGTGGACGGGCCCGATGGCACCGTCCCAAATCCACTCGTTGATCAGCCGGTTGCCTTCGAAGGCCATGCCCTGGTTGCCCATCTGCGTGGCGACACCGGCCTCGCGGGCCGCCTTGGCCACGGCACGCGCCTCATGCACGGTCCGCGTCAGCGGCTTCTCGCAATAGACATGCTTGCCCATCTTGATGGCGGCAATGCTGGCCACCGCATGACAATGGTCCGGTATGGCCACCAGCACGGCGTCGATGTTCTTGTCCTCTTTCTCCAGCATCCTCCGGAAATCCTTGTGCCGGGACGCCTTCGGGAAGCGTTCAAACGATTGCGCCGCGCGCTCGTCGTCCACATCGCACAGGGCCACGATGTTCTCGCTTTTGAGTTGGCTCAGGTCCTCCGCGGCCTGCCCGCCCGCGCCGATGGCGGCAATGTTCAGCTTCTCGCTGGGCGCCGTGTGGCCGACTCCGCCAAGAACATACCGCGGAACAATCATGAACGGCGCCGCAGCAGCGGCGGTGCGCTGGATGAACTGACGGCGTGAGACTGGGTTGCCCTGCTGGTTGCTTGGTGTGTTGTTGTGATTCATACTCATGCAACTCCTATCGTTTCAGAAGGGGAAATCGGCCACGCCTACGACTGTTGGTCGCGGCTTTCAGAATCCGAGCGCTCGTTCAAGCGGGAATCTGGAGTCAAGGTTGATAGGGAAAGGACTCTGTCCCATGACCTTTGGGTTATGAGACAGGCCTTCATCGAATCTCAGATTCAACTGTCTTTACATTGCCCTGACATTTTCTTGCGCAGATAGTCCTCAATTTCCGTTGATGTGTACCCTGCTTTCTCGATGCTCTCATGGGTTACCAGTTCGCCATTCTTATCTAGAAGAGGCTTAAGATTGGTCTGGAAGTTTAGCCAAGCTTCTTCCCCCTTTCCGTTTAGGTAGTCAATCAGCAGTTTCTCCAAAATAAATGAAAACCTGTAAGCGATTTTGTCTAAGCCACATTCTAGCAGTAACTTCTCGCGTAGCCTCCCCTCCTCCTTTAATATCGTGCTCTTCCACTTGGCTATGCATTTCTCCTTGTCAGGCGTAAGCTTTCCATTACTTATCTTAAGGTAGATTCTTACGTACGGGGATAAGCTACCACCTACCCACGGATTCAATCCAAGAATATCGTAAAAATAGATGAGTTCAAACGGCTCATTATCATCCCACCAAGTTGGCACCGCAGTTCCTACAACATGAAGCATGTTGTCCGCCTCAAGAGACACCACAATAAACGTTCCACCATTCGGACAGTTGCCACCCGAAACGTTGTCCAGGAGAATCACCGGAATCTTCCCAACACGGCTCAGAAAGACCCGAGGCTCACCGTAATCGAAACTGATCGTCCCTGCCGAAATGACTACGCTCTTTTCTACTTGTTCTCGCACGCCTTCTTGGAGACCAGCGTTATCTTGACGCTTCATAAGGGAAACTCGAAAGTTGTTTGGGTCGGACTCAATCTCAACCTTCACTTTTTGGGTAG
>CAIJOU010000392.1 GCA_903822375.1 Candidatus Hydrogenedentota bacterium | reverse complement strand
GGCATGCACCGCGTCTACAACAGCGCGTTCATGCACATGCTGAAGAAGGAGGACAATGCCAGCTACCGATACCTGATCAAGAACACCCTTGAATTTGACGCCCAGATCCTCAAGCGCTATGTCAACTTCATGAACAACCCCGATGAGGATACCGCTATTGCGCAGTTCGGCCGGGGCGACAAGTACTTTGGGGCCGCCGCACTGCTCGCCACAATGCCCGGACTGCCCATGTTCGGCCACGGCCAAATCGAGGGATTCACCGAGAAGTACGGCATGGAGTACCGCCGCGCCTACCGCGACGAATCGCCCGACGCCGACCTCGTGGCGCGCCACGAGCGTGAGATCTTCCCGCTCGTGCGACGCCGCCACGTCTTCAGCGGCGCGCGGCATTTTGCGTTCTACGACTTCGTGACCCCTGAGGGCTGGGTCGATGAGAATGTCTTTGCCTACTCGAACCGCGACGGAGGCGAACGCGGACTTGTCATCTATAACAACGCCTACAGCACCACCCGGGGCGTGGTCCACACCTCCACCGCGGTCAACGAGGGCTCGGTCGAGGACAAACGTCTGCGCCGCCTGCCGCTCGCCGAAGCGCTCGAACTGGACGTTGAGGATACGGCGTATGTGATCTTCCTGGACGCCCGGACAGGTTTGGAGTATCTGCACCATGCGCCCACACTGGCTGAACGGGGGCTCCACGTTGAACTGCACGGCTACGAATACCGGGCGCTGATCGACTGGCGTCAAGTCCGAGATTTTGACAGCTCCTGGGGCAGGCTGCACGCGGAACTCGCCGGACGGGGCGTTCCGAGTGTTGACGAGGCCTATCTCGAAATGAACCTCGCCGCGCTGCTTGACCCCTTCCGCAAACTCGTCGCCCCGGACACCTTTGCCCTGCTTTCCGGAAAAACCCTGGACGAGCAGGACTGGCAGACGGTGGAGGACCGCCTGACCGTTTTTCTGGACGCCATCCGAGACAAGATCCTGCTGCCCGGCTGCCGTGCGGAGGCATTGCTGCGCGCCCGTGCCGAGGTGACCACGCTGCGCGAACTCCGCGAACGCCTGACCGCCCTGAACATCGAGCCCGGTGTTCTGGCAACTCTGCTGGAAGGCATGCCGGAAAGCGATTTCAGCCTGGATTACTGGCGCGTGCCTCTTGCCGCCGCGTTGTTGCGCCCCATCGGCCTGATGGCCGCCCCCGGCTCGGAGAGTCTTGAACTGCCCGATTCGGCAGACACTCCGGCAGCGCCGGTTCCGGCAACGCGCCCCGTCACTCCGGTGTTTGACGTGACCGCCACCAGTGCCGCCTGGATGCGCGAATGGTTCCTGACCAGGCAGATCGCCCGTTCCTTCCAGGAGATGGGAAGCGATGCATGGCACGCGGACATGGACGCGCGTCTGGTCCGGATAGCCATTGCGCACGACCGGGATGTCGCCGCACTGGGCACGGAAATCTGGGCACCCCTGCTGGACCATGTGTTTCAGGACCCCGATGTGCGGGTGTTCCTCATGGAGAACCGCTTCGGCGGACACCGGTACGTCAACAGGGAACAGCTGCAGCGCCTGTGCGCGGCATTCCCTCTCACTTTGGCTGCGAACCAATTGTCCCGCAAGTCATGCCCCGACATTTCACTGTTGCTTGAGCAGTGCCACGATGACCTGGGTATCCTTGCCGATGCGGTCGCCGATGCCGGCTATGATCTTGACCAAGCCATTGAAGGGCTCATATAGAAAAGTGGCCGGGCAGGAAGCCCGGCCACGGTGAAATACTTGAGCACTTCAACGGAACATCACGGGGATTGGGTTATGGGCGGACTGGCCGTTGTCGCCGGGGCACCCTCTTGCGCCCGAATAACGCCGCTGGCATCGCAGAAGAATCCCCTATTCCCGTGGACCCCAAACTGTATTGGATTCGCATTGACCGTATAGTTGATCGCTGTCCCGCCCAGCGCAAACATGTAACCATTCTTCGCCTGAGTCCAATCCCCGCTCAAGAACGGCGGAGCTGAACCGGTCAGTTCGGAAAACAGTTGCGAGTAACGCCCATTCTGGGTGTTGAACGTGGTCTCTGCAGCCACAATGGCCCGAATGGACCCCACTGTCGCCGCTTCGCTAGACTGTAACCGGGACCTGAGCAGATTGGGCACGGCGACAGCCAGAAGTATGGCAATGATGGCCACAACAATCATTAATTCGATAAGCGTAAACCCTTGCGTCTTGTGCATAAGTCCGCCTTTTGGGCCCGACAGTACCGCGACCTTGCGCCCAGATTGATCATAGCCGCGGTTTGAAGCCGTCTCGCTCCTGTACAAGTATTATGCCCGATTTACCAAGCATGTCCCATGCCAATACTCATAACAGCCTGCTGGTTATGCTTTTGCGAATGATTCCTTTCTTGGGACCAACGATATTCTTTCATTTTTGGAACAATTATTGGCTATATGCGACCAATTTGGCGGAATACTTCAGAATCCAGACGATAAGAGTAGCTTTTTGCCTTCTGGTGCATGTGCTACAATTGCGGCGCATCAGGGTGCCACAACCAAGTTGGTCCGCCAAAAGGAGATAAACTACTATGACAGAAACACTTGCCACGCACACGGCAATTATCGGCGCCGGACCCGGGGGATACGCCGCGGCGTTTCACGCATCGGACTTGGGAATGGACGTGACTCTGATCGACGTGGAAGCCAATCCTGGGGGCACCTGCCTGTACCGGGGCTGCATCCCCTCAAAAGCATTGCTGCATGTTGCCAAACTCATTACGGACAGCCGGGAAGCGGCCGAATGGGGGCTGACCTTTGGTCCTCCGGAAATGGACCTTGAAAAGGTGCGCCAGAAGACCAATTCCGTGGTGCAGCAGATGACCGGCGGCTTGGGACAACTTTGCCAGGCACGAAAGGTGCGTTATTTGCGGGCCCGTGCCAGTTTCCTCGATTCGAAGACCCTGGCAATTTTCCATCAGGACGGTTCCGAGGACGTTCTTCATGCCGAACACACGATTATCGCCAGTGGGTCCCGGCCAACGCTTTTTGGGCCAATCATCGACTCGCCGCGGCTCATGAACTCGACCAATGCCCTTCAGATGGAGGAGATTCCCGGCACACTGCTCGTTGTCGGCGGCGGATACATCGGACTCGAACTGGGCTCGGTCTATGCATCGCTCGGTTCCAAAGTGACCGTGGTCGAAATGACCGACGGCCTGCTGCCCGGCGCAGACCGCGACCTTGTGAAACCGCTTCAGGCCCGTTTGGAAAACCTGATGGACCGGATCATGTTTCAGACGAAGGTGCTGGAAATAAAGGACCAGACAACCTGTATCTGCGTGGTGCTGGAGGGGGCTGATGGCGCCCGCCAAAACTGCCAGTTTGACAAGGTGCTGGTCTGCGTGGGCCGCAAGCCCAATTCGAGCGGGCTAAACCTGGCCTCAACAAAGGTGGTGGTGAACCAACGCGGCTTCATTGAGGTGGACCCGGCCCGGCGTACTGCGGAACCAAACATCTTTGCCGTCGGCGATGTGGCCGGAGAGCCCATGCTTGCCCACAAAGCCTCTGCAGAGGGTCGTGTCGCGGCCGAGGTCATTGCCGGCCACGATTGCGTCTTCGAGCCGATGGCGATTCCCGCAGTGGTGTTCACGGACCCCGAGGTGGCCTGGTGCGGACTGACGGAAACGCTCGCGGAAAAGCAGGGACGCGCCGTTAGAATCACCCGTTTCCCTTGGGCCGCATCGGGACGCGCAAGCACGCTGAGCCGGCCCGAAGGGCTGACGAAGCTCATTTGTGACCCTGAAACCAACCAGATCCTGGGAATGGGCATTTCGGGCACCGGAGCCGGGGAACTGATCGCCGAGGGTGCGCTCGCCATTGAAATGGGCGCACTCGCAAATGATCTGGACATGACCATTCATCCGCATCCGACGCTCAGCGAGACTGTCATGGAATCTGCGGCGGTGGTTTTCGGGACCAGTACGCATCTCTACCGGCCGCGCAAGAAATAACTGGCAGGAACTGGCCAACGTGACCAAATGCGCGCGTTTGGCGGGAAACTGTAAATGCCCTGACGGGCCTTTACAGGCCCAGTTCGCCGCGTATCTGGTCCACCCATCGACGCACACGGTCTGCGGTCTTGGCCTCCTCGTTGTCCTGGTCAAGCACAAGACCGCAGAAATGGCCGTCCACAAGGGCGCCTGATGCCTCGAAGGAGTATTCGTCGCTGGGCCAGAAACCCACAACTTTGCCGCAACGTTGCACAATCTTTCGGTAGAGTATGCCGAGCGCATCGCAGAACTGCCCTGAGAATCCGTCAGAATTCCCCAATCCAAAGAGGGCCACCGGCTTTCCCTGAAAGTCAATCTCGTCAAACTGCGGAAAGAAACTCTCCCAGTCCTGCTGCAGTTGACCATCATCCCAGGTGGAAACGCCCAGAATAACAGCCTCGGCACCCGTCAGGTCCTCAACCGACGCGTCCGCAATGTTCCTCACGTACTCAACCGCATCGCCCAGCTGGCGGGCAATCATCACGGCTGCGTCTTCCGTGTTTCCTGTTGTGCTTCCGTAGAATATTCTCGCTTTTGCCATTCTGTCGGTCTCCTTTTGGCCCTGTTGCAGTAAACAGCGGCGGGGACCTTTTGCATCCCCGTAATGTGGGGTGCCAAGCGTAATGCATGCGACACACCGCCCCCGTATGACATGCATCACCGGCTGGTAGCGTTCAGCCCGACGGCAAAATTCAAACTGGGGCTGAGTTCTGCCTTGGAAAGGGCACGGCCCGGAACGGTCATGCCGTCCCGGGCCGTGCCATACACAACTGTTTGGAATCGGATCAAATGTCGTAGTAGAGGAAGAACTCGTAGGGATGCGGGCGCAGGTTGACCGCCTCAACCTCGTGGACCCGCTTGTACTTGACCCATGTTTCGAGCGCATCTTCGGTGAACACGTCGCCCTTGAGAAGGTAGTCGTGGTCCTTTTCGAGGGCAAGGAGCGCCTCGGCCAGACTGCCCGGCACCTGCGGGATCTTGGCCTTCTCTTCGGCCGGCAGGTCGTAAAGGTCCTTGTCCATCGGCTCGCCCGGATCAATCTTGTTCTGAATGCCGTCCAGGCCGGCCATCAGCAGCGCCGAGAAGGCCAGGTACGGGTTGCAGGACGGGTCCGGAACGCGGAATTCAACGCGCTTGGCCTTCGGGCTCGGCGAGTACATTGGGATGCGCGCGCAGGCGCTGCGGTTGCGGGCCGAATAGGCAATGTTCACCGGGGCTTCGTAGCCCGGCACCAGGCGCTTGTAGCTGTTCATGGTGGGGTTGGTGATGGCCACCAGCGAGGCCGCATGCTTGAGCAGGCCGCCGATGAACCACAGCGCTTCCTGGCTGAGGCCGGCGTACTTGTTTCCCGCGAACATGGGGTTGCCGTCCTTCCACAGGGAAAGGTGGCAGTGCATGCCGGAACCGTTGTCGCCGAAGAGCGGCTTGGGCATGAAGGTCGCGGTCTTGCCGTGCTTGCGGGCCACGTTCTTGATGATGTACTTGAAGAGCGTGAGCTGGTCGGCCATGTTCGTCAGGGGCTGGAAACGCAGGTCGATTTCGCACTGGCCCGCGGTGGCGACTTCGTGGTGGTGACACTCAACGGTCAGACCCGCGTCCAACATGACCTGGGACATTTCCTGACGGATATTGTGCAGCTGGTCCGAGGGCGGCACGGGGAAGTAGCCTTCCTTGTGGCGCAGTTTGTAGCCGAGGTTCGGGTTCTCGGCGCGGCCGGTGTTCCAATCGGCCTCGTCGCTGTCAATGTAGTAGAAGCCGTGCGAAGCACTCTGGGAGTACTGGATGTTGTCGAAGATAAAGAACTCTGCCTCGGGTCCGACAAACACCGTGTCGGCGATGCCGGTGGAGAGCAGGTAGTTTTCGGCCTTTTGCGCGATGTTGCGCGGGTCGCGCGAATAGCGCTCTTTGGTGATCGGGTCAAGAATATTGCAGTAGATGATAAGGGTGGCCAGATCCGAAAACGGATCAAGCGTGGCGGTCCGGGGGTCCGGCATCACGAGCATGTCGCTCTCGTTGATTGCCTGCCAGCCGCGGATGCTGGAACCGTCGAAACCAAGACCCTCTTCGAATACTTCGGCCTTGATCTGGGCGGCCGGGAATGTGAAATGCTGCTGCAGGCCCGGAAAGTCCATGAACCGCAGGTCAATGAACTTGATCTCCTTTTCCTTAATCAGTGCCAGAACGTCTTTCGCGCCGTATTCCTTGTGCATGGATGGTTCCCTTTGTCGTGTTGCTATTGTTTCACCGTCCGCCGCGCGGACGTGTCCTTCACCTTTG
>CAIJOU010000391.1 GCA_903822375.1 Candidatus Hydrogenedentota bacterium | reverse complement strand
GGCTTCTCTTCCGGCCTTGGCGTAGGCGTTGTCCCTCTCCCAGGCGAATTCCGACAGGAGTTCCATGACGGCTGGGCAGAGGTCGGTCGGGACGTTGCCGTTCTGCCACGGCACCCCGGGCTCGGACTGCCGGCTGCAGAGGATGGCGAACTCGGCTCCGTGGGAGTCGGTCGCCTCCCAGTCGACTATGGCGATGCTGACCCTTGGCCAGCGCTTGCCGCCCTTGCCGAAGGTAATCTTGTCGAACACGTAGAACAGGCGCAGGATCTCTTCGGGCTCCACATAGCCGAACGCCTTGAGGAAGGTCGTCACCGCCAGCTTGCTGCGGCGGTCGATGATCACCCAGAGGTATTCGTTGAGGTCGTACTCAAACTCGAGCCATGCGCCGCGGTAGGGGATGATGCGCGCGCAAAGCATGGTCTTGCCGTTCGGGTGCAGCTTTCGCTCGAAGGAGACGCCCGGCGACTTGTGAAGCTGGCTCACGATCACGCGCTCGGCGCCGTTGATGATGAACGTGCCCACCGGTGTCATAATCGGAAGCTCGCCCAGGAATACCTCCTGCTCCACCATCATCTTCTCGCGCAGTTCGTTCGTGCCCACCTCCTCATACCGCACCAGGCGCAGCAGCGCCTTGAGCGAGGCGGCATAGGTCATGCCGCGCTCCTGGCATTCCTGAATGGAATGCTTGGGCGGGGTGAACGAGTAGTGCACGAATTCAAGCCGGGTGAGCCCGTTCGGCGAGGCGATCGGGAAAACCTCCTGGAAAACTTCCTGGAGGCCGACACCCTGGCGCTCGTCCGGCGGGACATCCCACTGAAGGAAGTCGTCATAAGACTTTGTCTGGACTTCGATCAGATCGGGGAGGTCGAGCGTGTCGGGAATTTTGCCGAGGGTCGGACGCTCAAAACGATGAGCAACAGCCATGCAGCGTCTCCTTAATCTCGAGTTCGGAGGTTGGTCGGGGTGATAAGGCTTTTCTTGCGGTCCGGTTTACTGTGACTTCGCACAAAAGACAGATCTCCCCTTCTCGGGGTAGGCCTGATAGAGTACCAAACTGGCATTCCGTTGTCAAGTTAAGTTTACTATTTGTTTCGGCGGCACTGAACATCGCCCTTTCAAGAGCAACATGCCCCACAAAGACGACCCAGCATTCGTCTGTCCGCGCATTATTTTCTCAGCATGTTGCCTAATCAAATGTGATTTTCCGGACGATTGGTCAATATATTACCCGATTATTCCCTTCACAGCTCCCCGCCGGCATGCCTTACCCCGTGATCTTGCCGGCCTCCACTTCTTCCACGTCGAGCGCCTGCCACTGCCCCAGAATGGCGTACAGGATTACACCGAACGCGGTAGCCACATTCAGGCTGTTCTTGTAGCCCTGCATGGGAATACGCACCACGGCATCGCAGCGATGCAACACCCGGTCATTGATGCCATTGACCTCATTGCCGAATACAACCACAACGGGCTTGGGCCATTCAAAACGGTGGTGGGGTACGGCCCCCTCGGCAGTCTCTATGCCCACCAACGTCATTCCCTGGGCCTTAATCAGATCCACGCAGTCCCGGTTGCGCTCATGGTAAGTCCAAGGAACGTACTCGAAGGCACCGAGGGCCGTCTTTTCCAGTTTCGGGTGCGGCGGATGGGCGGTCATGCCGCACAGGTGAATATGCGCCACGCCGCAGGCGTCGGCCGTGCGGAACATTGACCCCACATTGTAGGCACTGCGCAGGTTGTCGAGCATGACATGCACGGGATTGCGCGGCAATACCGCACGAGCATCACTCGGCAACCCCGCGAAATGCGGTTCTAATTCAGCCATAACTGCTTACCGTCCGCCTATTTGTCCCTGTCCTTCAACTTCTGCGGCGGCTTCACATCGCCCGAATTGCCGAGCGCGCCCATGCCGTACATCTTGAGCAGCTCGTTTATATTGGTCGAGCGCACGTCAAAACCCTCGCCCATGGGCACCAGAACTATCTTCTTGCCCTGCAGCGCTTCGGCGACCGCCAGTTTGACGACCGATTCACCGCCGGAGCCGGCCAGTGCCTCGTTCATCTTGCGGATGCCCGTGGCCTCGGCCTGGCCTTCGATCTTGACGGCCTCGGCACGCTTTTCTTCCTGCTTGAAGGCGGCATCAGCCTTTATCTTGGCCTGTTCAAAGGTGCCATCGGCCTCGGCCTTCATCTTCGCGACATCGCCCTTGGCCTCCTCGACACCGGCCAGAAACTTCTGCTCCGTGGCGCGGGTGGTCGATTTGGCCTTCTCGGCACGCTGCTGGGCCACTTTGCGGTCTTCAATGGCCTTCTGGTACTCGGGGCCGAAACGGTAGTCGCTGGTGCCGACGCGCTCCACAATGACGCCGAGCGGGTTCAGTATCTTGTTGAGTGCGACTTTGACCTCCTCGGCCTTGTCACTGCGTTTGTCGGCAAGATAGAAATCCTCGGTTTCCAGTTCGCCGAAGATGTCGCGCGGCTTGCTGCGCGTGACGGTGCGGATGATGTTGTCCTTGAGTTCATCCATGTTGGTGGCGACTTCCTGCAGGACCAAGGGCGCCTTGGAAGGGTCTATTTTCCAGGACAGAACGATGTCGAGGCTGATGTCGTTTCCATCGACCGTCTTAAACAGCAGGTCGTCCCTGCCCATCCGGTCGCCGCGGCTGACTGAACTGCTCATCTCGAGCGTGTTCAGGCGGGTGTCGAAGGTATGCCAGTCACTTAAGAACGGCATGAAGAAGTAGGTGGCACCTGGCGGATAGGCCTTGTCCTCGACACCCTTCTTGCCGAACAGCGAGAACTTGACCGTGCGGACGCCGACCTCGGTGGGACCGGTGGAGCGCGGCACGCATCCGGACAGAACCAGCGCGGTCACGCCAAGGCAGCATCCAAGAAGTGCTGTTTGCCTGTTCATTGTGCGGCTCCTCCAACGGTCGTGGCTGCTGCGGGCGCGGGGGGCGGCGGCGCCGTGCCCGGCTTGCCCAGTTGCACGCCGAAAAGCTTGAGCATGCCGTCGAGGTCAAGCGGGTTTACACCGTTCGCACCGCCGGTGGGCACCACGACGCATTCCAGCCCGTCCAGGGCCTTGGCCATTTCCATGGCGACCTTGCGGTCATAGCCGAGCACCTGCATGGCGTCGTTCTTGAGCTGGGTGGCTTCTGCCTCCGCCGTCTTCACCAGCAGCGTGGCCTCGGCGGCCTTCTTGCGGGTATAAAGGTCCTGCTCGGCCATTTTCTCCGTCTTGTAGGCCTCGCCCTCCTGAATGGTGACCTTCACCTTCATCTCGCCTTCCTGGGCGGTCTTTTTGGTATTGGCCTCCTCCGTGTTCGCCTTGGCTTCGGCCTGATTCTTGAAGACGAGCTGGTCCTGCAGCTTCTTGGCCTCGATGCTGTTCTGGATCTCATCGCTGTACTTGAAGTAGCGGATGAGCACCTCCTTGACCTCCATGCCCTTGCTCTTCAATTCGGTGTTCAGCGCGTCACGGGCCTTGTCCGCCTTTTCGGTGCGCAGCGGACTGTTGAAGAAATCTTCCGTGTTCAGTTCGCCCAGCGCCTGCTTGAGGATGGGTTCGGCCTTGGGCAGAATCCCGTTGGTGAGATACATCTGCGCGGGACCGAGCGTGGTCATGACCTTGTAGGGGTCCACGATGCGGTAGAGGATCGTGGCGTCCACGTCCACGAAGAAGCCGTCCGACGTCTGAATCTTGGCGGGACGGTCATAGGCGTGGGAGGTGCTTTCCGTATCGCCCTTCTCGCTCGCGGACATGTCCAGCACCTGCAAATGTTTGGGGAAGTGGTACATCTTCTCCATGCCGAAGGGTTTCACGAACCAGTAGCCCGGGGTGTACACCTTCTCCAGCACGCCGCGGGTGACACCGATGTTCACCTGCTTGATGCCGTACTCGTAGGGCTTGACATAGTCCACCACGGTGGTGACGAAGACCAGGCAGATGAAACCGATGACAATCAGCAGCGTGAGCGCCATTTTCACCGGCGCCGGCAGTGCCGGCAGTTGCGGTCTGCCGCCCTTGTGGCCAAACATTTCCAGCGGGTTCTTGGGTGGTGCCCCGCCATCCTTCGAAATCCAGTCCGGCATAGTAGGTCCTCCTCATAATTCGGGCGATGCGCCCGAGATGAATAGTGTAGCACAACGCACTCTTTTCCACACCCAAGGGACTGCACCCATTTCCACCCAACACCCCGCCTTCCACACCCAGGGGACTGCGGACCTGTTGAAAAACCCCAACGTTCTCATACCGCCATCATTTTCGCATGGAATATGAAGACATAGCCGTTTCTTGTCATGCACGAAGGCCAAAGCAGCTTCCATGTGGTTTCGCTCAAGGCTTTTGCCAGCCTTTTGAGG